>NZ_JAOTGJ010000029.1:0-1153 GCF_044427225.1 Streptococcus sp. 2022WUSS037
GGAAGTTTGCGAGGACTACGAGCTCGTGGTTTACGATTCAGATGTCCTTCATTTTTCAGCTGTGTCTCCCAACGGTACAAGGTATCGGTTCCAATACCAAATAGGTCACAGGTTTCCTTTTTTGTGTATCCTGATTGGACATAGGCAATAACGCGTTTTATCCTGATTGGACATAGGCAATAACGCGTTTTCTAAAATCAATTCCGTAAGTCATAAGTCTATTTTATCATATATTAAATAAAAACTAAACAACTATAACAGTTATCCCTGATGACATAAAACATTGCGGACTCTTCTTGGTATTGACGATATTCTGCCTCAGTATGAAATTCCTCTGAGTAGATACCAACGTTATTCTTTAAGAGGCCATGCATTGAATATTCCCAAAAATAATCCCTCGTAAGGGCCATATCATCTATCTGGTCGAATGGTGAATTTGCAAACAAAAACGCCTTCGCTGCTTCAATTTTATTAAACGCATTAATGACTCGTAAAAAGGATTTTCGACCCATATCAAACTGTACTTGATTTCCGCAAATAAAGCCAGCATATCTAGTATAGGGATGCATATTAGGTTTGCCTTCTCCTAGCTTGAGATAGTTCATCAACATCCTATATCGGCCCATATCTACCGGTCTATTGTCATTATTTTCCCAATTGGGATTTATCCCTAACCCCTGCAATTCATGTCCATTTTGGCGCAAATAATATTGAATATTCGCTAGATATTCTTTATGGGCTCTTCTACACTACCAATATTTTTTGCTTTTGCGAATGCAAATTCTAGTGTATTATACGTGACTTCAAATAGTATGAGGTCTCCCGACTCGTGCTGGAGTTCTATCGGATTTCCTCTATCATCTCTTTTGATGATTGTAAATCCATTTTGATTAGAAATGTGTCGCATCATATCTGTAGCGACTTGAATAGAAGTTGCTTTCCCTGAGATATTAACTATCGGATATTCTAATTCTACACCTATAAACAATTCTGGCTTTTCTTTAATGTTAGCAAAATAGTATTCTTCAAAACAATTGCCTATGGATATTCTATCTTCGTAACCGCCCAATAACAAAGTGTATTGAAAAAGGCTCCAAAGTCCTGTCGACTCTGGAACCTTTTTCTATTTACATGCTTTTTTAATTTTTTCCTT
>NZ_JAOTGJ010000029.1:1163-26537 GCF_044427225.1 Streptococcus sp. 2022WUSS037
ATACCCTGTTTCTGATGTGTAGCATGTAAAAAAGCCTTTGCCAAGATTATGTACTTAGCGAAGGCTTGGTGGTTGAGAGTGAGGGCAGATCCGTTATGGAATGTCTTGCCCAGACTATTTTTATACTACTCTTTCGTATTAATTTTTTCTTTTACTTCTTCATAAGAAAGGGGATGAACATCTTCGTCATCGTGCTCAATATTCTCTGGCATTTTGCCTGTTTCATAAAGAGATTTAATTTGAACACTGTCAAGAGTTTCGTATTTAAGCAAGGCTTCTGCGATTAATTTATGAGTTTCGCGATTAGAATGAATAATTTCAGCCGCTTTATTGCGAGCTTCATTTAGTAAATCACGTACTTCATTATCTAATTCATAGGCAGTTTGTTCTGATATGTGTTTATGAGTTGTCTGACCACCAAACATTGCATGACTACCTTCATATTGCATTGGTCCCATTTTTTCACTCATACCATATTCTGCAACCATAGCACGCGCCATCTGTGTAGCTTGTTCAAAATCATTTGAGGCACCTGTTGTTTGGGTGTTGAAAATAATTTCTTCTGCAACACGTCCCCCCATAAGACCAGCCAATTGCTCCTTCATATCTTCTTTAGATAGAAGCATTTGATCTTCTTTAGGGAGGGCAATCATGTATCCACCAGCGCGGCCACGTGGTACAATAGTAACTTTATGAACTTCACGTGCATTTGACAAGACAAGTCCAACAATCGTATGACCAGCTTCATGGTAGGCAACGATCTCACGTTCTTTAGCTGAAATTTGGCGGTCTTTCTTAGAAGGTCCTGCAATGACTCGATCTTCTGCTTCATCAATATCTGAAGCATCAATCACAGTTTTGTTTCGACGTGCGGCTACAAGGGCTGCTTCGTTAAGAACGTTCTCTAAATCAGCACCAACAAATCCTGGTGTCTGTTGAGCCACTAATTTCAAGTCTACATCTGCTGCCAATGGTTTATTCTTTGCGTGAACTTTAAGGATTGCTTCGCGACCCTTGACATCTGGACGACCAACCAATACCTTACGGTCAAAACGTCCCGGACGAAGAAGGGCTGGATCTAAAACATCACTACGGTTGGTCGCGGCAATGACGATAATTCCTTCGTTGCCTTCAAATCCATCCATTTCAATCAAGAGTTGGTTGAGGGTTTGTTCACGTTCATCGTTACCGCCACCCATGCCGACACCACGTTGGCGACCGACAGCATCGATTTCATCGATGAAAATAATGGCTGGTGCTGCTTTTTTTGCATCTTCAAATAATGAACGAACACGGCTGGCACCGACACCAACAAACATTTCAACAAAATCTGAACCAGAAATGGAGAAGAATGGCACACCTGCTTCACCCGCTACTGCTTTGGCAAGTAAGGTTTTACCTGTTCCTGGAGGACCCTCTAGTAGCACACCTGCTGGAATACGTGCTCCAAGTTTAGTAAAGCGTTTTGGATCCTTCAAAAATTCAACAACTTCAACTAATTCTTGTTTTTCTTCCTCTGCACCTGCTACATCTGAGAAACGTACCTTGATGTTACTTTGTTCCAAAGCTTTAGCTTTATTCCGTCCAAAGTTCATGGCTCCTCGAGCTCCGCCACCACCTTGGTTCATCATCATCATGAAGAATACACCAGCAATGATAAGCGGTAACAAATTAAAGACGATATTTAACCAAAGTCCATTTGAACTTTCAGGTTTAATAGTAACCTTTACTCCATTTTCATTTGCAAGAGCTTGTAGCTCTGACAAATTCGTTTCTGACGGTAAAATTAGTGACTTAAAGTTTTTATACTTAACTTTGCTAGAAACTTGGAATAACTTAATAGATGAAGCTAACTCATCTTTAGCTTCCTGTTCTGTTTTGTACTTACCAGTAATTTCAATAACACTTGAATTTGGTTGATAAGTAATTTCAGATACATTATTATTTTTCAATTCAGTTACTACTTGTGAATAACTGATTTCTTGAGTTGCTACTTGCTGACCAGCGTTAAAAAATTGAAAGGCTGTAACAATAGTGGCAATAACGAGAATAATGAGAAAAGGATTTTTTATAAATCCTTTATTTGGTTGATTGTTCATAATATAGTAGGAAACCTTTTTCTATTTTGTGTAAACTTCCTCTTTGAGTACACCAACATAAGGAAGATTACGATAATTTTCATCATAATCTAAGCCAAATCCAACTACAAATTCATTTGGAATAGTAAAGCAAGTGTAGTCTGGCTCGATTTCAACAACACGACCTTCTGGTTTATCAAGAAGAGTGGCAATTTTAATAGAAGCTGCCTGACGCAAAGCAAAGAGTTCTTTCAATTCTTTTAATGTGCGACCAGTGTCAATAATATCCTCTACGAAGATGATATGTCGACCTGCAACACTATTGTCCAAATCCTTGATAATCTTAACGGTACCGCTACTCTCCGTTCCGCCATGGTAGCTAGAAACAACCATATAATCCGTTTCTACATGGGCATCAATATGTTTCATTAATTCTGCCATAAATGGGATAGAACCTTTTAAAATTCCTACAAGAATAGGATTCTTATCTGCATAGTCTGTTGCTAGAATTTGACCGAGTTCTTTGCATTTTGCAACGATTTCTTCTTCTGAAACAAGAATTTTCTTAATATCTTTGTCCAACATAGTTGTTCTACTCTTTCATTTTTATATATAAGGTAGCTTTGATTATATCATTTTTTACTGATTTACTCAAATCACTGCTAACAAGATTCGTAATTCCATAAATTTCTCCATCCTGCTCGATAATAAGCGCATTTTGTCGAACTTTCTGTGAGATTTTATTATCAATAAACCAACGGCGGAGTTTTTTATTTACTCCGTTTATTAAAATGGTATCCCCAGCCTGCCTTCTCCTCACTACAATTGGATTTTCTGTAGGAAAATATAAAATACTATCCGCTTCTTCCAAAGGATGATTGAGAGAAAAAATATATGAACCGTAAGAAAAAATACCCTCTGATTTTATCATGATTTTTTCTGGTTGACTATCCGTCTCTGGTCCTATTTTATAAATTTGAAAACGATGATAATCCTTCTCTAACATGTAATCATTTTTCAATAAATGATAGTAGTTAGCTTTTGAACGCAAGATATGTAATACTTCATTAAATTGTGGACGAGAGAGCTGTAAATCAGGAAAATTTTCCAAATATTCCTCTAATAGATAACTTTGTACCGCAGGTGTCTGTTGTTGAAAACTCATCACATCTGTAACGGATAAATCCTGTGTCAAATCTCTTAGCGCTTGAAATAGATTATTTGTATCAACTGCAAGATTATTGAGAGCAAGTTCGATTTTAGGATTTTCCTGTTTTAACTTTGGTAAATAGTCATTTCTGACTCTATTTCGAAAATATTTGAAATCTGCATTACTGCAATCTTCAAAATGAAATAGCTTATCAAAATCTGCCTTTTTAAAAGATAAAAGTGGTCGAATAAGTTCTCCTGTTGCAAAAGGCTGAGTCGGTTGAATTGCTGATAAGTGACGTAAACGCCCTCCTCTAATCAATCGCATAAAGACAGTTTCTGCTTGATCATCTGCATGGTGGGCTGTTACCAGTGCGGTGTAGCCTTCCTGCTCCATGATTTTCGCAAAGAATGCGTAACGCCATTTTCGCGCCGCTTCTTCTGAAAAAACACCTTTAAAATAGGACAGATAAAAGGGAACATTACATTCTTCTGCTAACTGTTTAAGATATTTTTCCTCGATGACAGATTCTTCCCTCTGTCCATGATTAATATGGGCAATGCCAAGTTCAATCCCTAACACTTGTTTGCATTCGTATAAAAGATGGAATAGGTTCATAGAATCTACCCCACCGGATACGGCTACTAGTACTTTCTTATGTTTATCAAAAAAGTGACCATCCTGTGTCACTTTTAAAAATCTATCTTTCATTTACTTTAAAATCCCGTAAATATCATTTGCAATTTGTGTAATCTCATCATAATTTGATTTATCTGTAAAAATAGATAAAACAAAAGGAGAGCCTGCGTAAACAATCGCTACATCGTGTTTGACATCATCTGCATCGCCAATTTTATGAGCAACTGGAACTGAGATGTCTTTCGAAATACGTTGATTATCAAATTGAGTAGATAACAAACTTTCTAGCACATAGCCATTTTGAATATATAAGGCTTCCATCATTTTCCCTGCAATCTCAGCTGAAGTTTCACGTGTAACCATACTCCACTCACTACCTGTTTTAGCAGTTATTACTTGATAAAAATTGGAATCGAATTTATTAGCTACATAATAAGAAAGTAAATTACTAGCTACATTATCTGACTCTTTAGCAGTCTTATTGATCAATTCTTCCACTGAATAATCTTTGTTGTCAGGAGTTTTTGACAGTGAACCACTTCCTCTAGCAACATAAGCTCCTGGGAAGGACATAGATTCGGCTGTATATTTCACTTTAGTGGTCAAATCAATATACCCAGCATTCAGTTGCTCTTGAACGTAATAAAGAATTGGTAGTTTAGCAATGCTGGCAGAATAGAATAGTTTCTCTTGATTTACACCTGCAGTTTGGCCTGTTGACAATTGTTTCACATATATACCAATAGTATCTTTGGAATATTTGTTAGTCAACAACTCTTGAACAGCTTCTACTCTATTATCCGTTTTAGAAAGATTATTTACTGCAATCCAACCTTTATCTGTAACATAGGCAAACTCACCTAGGGAAGTTGTTACGATTTTAGAAACCACAACAGCTTGATAGGGTTGTAAATCATTTTTTATTTCCGTAGCTTCGTTAGCAATTGGTGAGGTTAACAATGTGAAACCTTTTTTTGTCCAATAAGTTTGCTCTACAGTAGTTTCTGTAACAATTACATCATCAAATAGTAGATGCCTACTTGCAAGAATGTAACCCTTGTCATCTATTTGGAAAACCAATTCTTTTTTACTATTGACTAGAACATTCGTAATAGAAAAATGTTGGTTCGGCTGTAATTGTCCATCTGCTATAGTCAGTTCTTCATCCGAATAAAGATTCTCAGTTTGAAAAACATTTGGGTTTTGAGGGATAGTTTGAAAATACTGATCATAGATAGTATGAGTCAATTCGTATTCTTCTTGCGCTGTGAGTTCAAATGGTATTTCTGTACTATCGACCACCTGCCATCCAAATAAAACTGGCAATAACCATACGAGCAGTTTTTTCTGCATACTCCCTCCTTTCTACGATTCATTTTCTTCTAACTTTAATTCTCTATTCTTTTGATTCAACTCTTCTAATTTTTCATCAGAATGCTGTAAAAATTGCTCTACAATTTTAAAAATAGATTCGGTCATTTTGGTAACCCTGGAATATTGTAGACAAATTCCCCTTCTTTAGAGTATTGATACTTAGCCCGAACATACTTTGCTGCATATTCCTCATTTTTCAATTTTGCAACCATCTCTGCTTCCTGCTTCTGTTCTTTGGTCAGTTCTTCGTAATTTTTTTCCAATTCAGCAAGTTTCTTTTCCTGCTGCTGAATATTAGTGTATGTCCCAACAAGATTGTAGGCAGGCAACATAAAAAGAAAGATAACTAGAATGAGAATTGCACCCATAAAACGATTTTTTTGTTGGCGTTCTGCCAATTGATGCTGAGTTTTTTTACGCTCCGACTGAATAAAGGCATTATTCAGTTGTAGAATTTTAGATTTCTTCATCTTTTTCTATCCTTTTTTCACTGATAATTTCATACATTTTCAGTGCGTCTTCTTTTTTAGTCGAATCTTTCATTTCAAGTACTTTTACAGTGAGTAGTTTATTACCAAATTGGATTTCAACCTGATCATTTACTTTTAAATCTGTTGAAGATTTCGCCAAAATCCCATTGACCTTTATTCGTCCTTTATCGGCAACTTCCTTCGCAACTGTTCGACGCTTGATAATGCGGGATACTTTCAAATATTTATCTAGTCTCATACTTTACCTCAGTTCACTATTTTACCATTTTTCAAGGTATTTGAGAAATTTATTCTGCCTTCCTTGCTTTAATTTCTTTTAATTTTTCGGCAAAAGAAATCAATTCCTCTAATATCTCATATTCTTTTTTCTGTTGAATGTTAAACACAACAGCTAGTTTTCCTTTATTTTCCGTTATCTGAGCTTTCAAATTTGTCACAGATAAAGCTTCAAAGTAATCTTGCGTTAGGAAAATTTGACCAGCCATAGGTTCGAATGTTACTGTCACTTGATGTTGTCGTCTAAGAACTGTATGACAGAAAACTTGGTCTAAAAATGACTTCAATAGACCGATTTCAAGCAAGTAGGCTACTACATCAGGATACTCTCCAAAACGGTCAATCAATTCTTCCTGTAATTCTTGATAGTTTACACGACTGTCAATATTCTTTATACGCTTGTAAATTTCGATTTTTTGTCGCTGATCACCAATATAATCACTTGGTAAATAGGCATCAATCTGTAAATTGACCTCTGAATGACTCTTCTGACGTTGGGTTGCCTTACCTTGTTTTTCCAAGATGGCTTGTTCCAGCAATTGTGAATACAGTTCATACCCTACAGAATCAATAAATCCTGACTGGGCAGCGCCCAAAATATTTCCAGCTCCACGGATAGACAAATCTTGCATGGCAATCTTGAAACCCGATCCTAGTTCTGTAAAGCCCTTGATTGCTTCCAAACGTTTTTCAGCTACTTCTGTCAGGGACTTGTCTGGACGGTACATGAGATAGGCATAGGCAATCCGACTGGAACGGCCAACACGTCCTCGAAGTTGATAGAGAGTTGACAGTCCCATGTGATCGGCATTTTCAATAAAGAGGGTATTCGCATTTGGAATATCAACACCTGTTTCGATGATTGTTGTGGTCACTAGAATATCATACTCACCTTCTACAAAGGCATAAAGGGTATTTTCAAGCTGAATTTCCGACATTTGACCATGAACGTATCCTATGGTAGCTTCTGGAACTAATTCTTTTAATTCTGATACTTTCTGTTCAATAGTGTCAACTTTATTGTAAAGATAGTAAACCTGACCTCCGCGATCTATCTCACGAAGCATTGCATCTCGGATAACGGAAGGATTTGTTTCCATCACATATGTCTGAACAGGATACCGATTGGTCGGTGGAGTCTCAATTACTGATAAGTCTCTTATCCCTAGCATAGACATTTGTAGAGTACGAGGAATTGGGGTTGCAGTCAAGGTCAGAACATCAATTTTCTTTTTCAATTCCTTCAAACGTTCCTTATGCTTGACACCAAACCGTTGCTCTTCGTCAATAACCAGTAAACCTAAATCAGCAAAAACAACATCTTTTGATAGAAGGCGATGGGTACCAATCAAGATGTCAACTTGGCCTTTTTTCAGCTTCTCTAGCGTTTTTTCCTGCTCTGCCTTTGTTTTAAAACGACTCATAACATCAACATTAACAGGAAATTCAGCAAATCGTTCCTGGAAATTAGCATAATGTTGCTGGGCTAAAACAGTTGTTGGAACAAGAATAGCTACTTGCTTGCCATCATTGACAGCTTTAAAGGCGGCTCGCATGGCTACTTCTGTCTTACCAAATCCGACATCTCCTACTAACAGGCGATCCATTGGAGAATCTTTTTCCATATCCTTTTTAATTTCATCTATGGAACGGAGTTGATCATCTGTTTCTACGTGTGTAAAGTAGTTGTCAAATTCAACTTGATTTTCATCATCAGGTGAAAAGGCAAAGCCTTTCAATTGGCTACGTTCAGCGTAAAGCTTAATCAAATCATCCGCAATATCCTCAACTTGTTTCTGAACCTTTTGCTTGGTTCGTTGGAAACGACCATCGTTTAGTTTATTGACCTTTGGAGCTTTTCCATCAGACGCTAAGTATTTGGAAAGGAGATCAATCTGCTCTACAGGAATAGAAATACGATCGGAGTTTTGATATTGAACCGTTAAATAATCACGATGAATGCCTGAAATTTCAATAGTCTCAATTCCTAAGTATTGACCGATACCATGAACATGGTGAACGACATAGTCACCAACAGCTAGCTCACTATAGTCCTTAATACGTTCAGCGTTAGAAATATTGGTTCTACGGACCTTACGCTTCATTTTCTTATTGAAAATCTCTTTTTCAGTGATGAGAACTAACTTCTCATCCATCAAATGAAAACCTGAAGCTAACTGTCCAATCGTAACCTGTTGCTGACCTTCTACTAACTTATCTGCTGCATGTACTGGAAGATGGATATCATACTCTTGTAAAGTTTTCTGTAAAGTCTGTAAACTTGCTTCAGAACTTGCTTGAATAATGACTGTATTCTTCGACTTTGTATACCGAGTTAGTTCTTCTTTCAATAAGGGAATTTGATGGAAAAATTCCTGCATAGGATGTTGAGTAAATTGATAGAGGGCATCAAATTTTACATTTCCCAACCCCTTTTGAAAACTTGAAAAGAAGGTGGCAGGTCTATATTTTCTTAATTCCGAATAGGTAGATGCAAAATAGTTTAAACTTGACACTGATTTACCCTTTTGTAAATCATCTGTCAACAACTCTGCTGTTTCTTTTTCGAATTGAGACTGCTTGTCAGCAATTTTATGAAAATCATCTAAAAATAAGGGAGAACCCTTTGGCAAATAATCCAACAGTGTCCAAGATTGTTCATATAAAATTGATAGAAATTTTCGTAAATCAGGATGACGATACTCTGTTTGCATATCTGTCAGGACTTCCCGTAAATATGACTGCTGCTCTTCTATATGCGATTGTTCAATAGCTGTTTCAATACTACTGCAGGCCCGTTCATAGTCAGTAGCTGTCAAAAGAATATCCGATGCTGGAGCAATGCTGATGCTATCCAAATTTTCTAAAGATTTTTGACTGTCGACATCAAAGATACGAATGCCATCAATCTCATCTCCAAAAAATTCCAAACGATAAGGGGCATCAGCTTGCATATCAAAAACATCTAGGATGTCCCCTCGTTGGCTAAATTCTCCCTGAGTTAAAACTCTGGACACCTTTTTGTAGCCTGTGTTGACAAGTTTCTTCACAAGATTGTCAACTTCAATTTCTTGACCAACTTCGATTTGAATCTTTGACTTTCTAAATATTTCTGGATTCGGTAACAAAATCCTACAAGCAGCCATGCTGACAACTAGAACTCCTGACTGAGTTGGGTCAGTCAGAAAATTCAAGCTATCAATTCTTGACTGCGTCCGTTCCTTAGAAGCGAAAACAAACTCTGCAATCGGACTATCATCTGTAAAGAAGTTGTAAACATTCTCACTGCCTATAATGGCTGATAAATCTGTAACCAACCTCTCCGCTTCATTCTGACTAGCCGTTACAATCATTATTTTCTCAGCCAAACTATCATAGGCAGTCGCCATGACTAATGACTTACTGGTTCCAGTGAGTCCCAATAATAGTTGGCGAGCTGACTTGTTTAAGCCAGACTGCCACTGATTGATTTGCTTATTTTTGTGAAGAAGATCTAGTATATTCATTATCCGTTAAACTTTCTCATGATGCTATCAAAATCGTCCTCTTCCAGATAAAAGTTGACAGCCTTGTCAAGTTTATCTAGTGCTAAGTCGATTTCAATACGGTCTTCTGTATCAAATCCAGATAAGACATGATTGACAACGCTCATCTTTCCTTTTGGACGGCCAATACCAATCTTGATACGGTCAAATTCTTGTGTGCCAATATGCTTAACAATGGATTTAATCCCATTGTGGCCACCTGCGGAGCCTTTTTGACGGAAACGGATTTTCCCAACAGCCATGTCCAAGTCATCGTAAGCCACCAAAATATCTGTCTCATCTAGACCATAATAGGTCATCAGGGCATGGACAGCCTTGCCTGATTCGTTCATGAAGGTCGTTGGCTTTACTAGATAGATTTTTTCACCGTCAATAAAGGTTGTGGCAATGTCTGCTTGGAAAATCTTATCGTGACTAAAAGTTACATTTTCACGCTTGGCAATCTTATCTAGCAACATAAAGCCGACATTGTGCTTGGTTTCAAAATAGCGATCCCCAGGATTTCCTAGGCCTATAATCAATCGTGTCATTTTTTCTCCTTATCGTCACTTAGTTTATCTTTTATTACTTCGTTAACTCACCTTGCCGTACTCTAGTACTGCCTACGGTTCGTCGCCTAGTACTAAAAGCAAACTAAACGACTAGAAATACCAAAAGGCTGGAAAATGCATTCCAACCTGATTATCTATTATACGTTAAAGCGGAACTCCATGATGTCCCCATCTTGAACAACGTACTCTTTTCCTTCTTCACGGAGGCGTCCTGCTTCTTTAACAGCTTTCTCAGAGCCATATTGAATCAAATCATCATAGGACATGGTTACGGCACGGATAAAGCCTTTTTCGAAGTCTGAGTGGATGATGCCAGCACATTGAGGAGCTTTCATACCACACTTGAAGGTCCATGCACGCACCTCTTTTTCGCCTGCTGTAAAGTAGGTGCCAAGTCCAAGCAAGTGATAGGCTGCACGTGTTAATTTGTCCACGCCAGATTCTGCCAAGCCGAGGGCTTCCAAAAACTCACCCTTGTCTTCATCGTCGAGTTCTGAAATTTCTTCTTCAGCACGCGCAGAAATCACCACCACTTCTGCATTTTCTGTTGCCGCAAAGTCACGGATTTGCTGAACATAACTGATAGACTCAGGATCTGCTACCTTGTCTTCATCGACGTTGGCAACATAGAGGACTGGCTTGGTGGTCAAGAGGAAGAGTTGCTTAACGATTTTTTGTTCTTCATCTGTGAAGTCAACTGTACGAGCAGATTTTCCGTCTTCTAGGACAGGTTTGATTTTTTCAAGGACTGCAAATTCTGCGACAGAATCCTTGTCTTTTTGCGTACGTGCCATTTTTTCTACACGCGCATAACGCTTGTTGATGCTCTCTAGGTCCGCCAAAATCAATTCTAGGTTAATGGTATCAATATCTGCGATAGGATCAACAAAGGCATCTTCACGGCCTTGTTCACGCATGACATTTTCATCGTCAAATGCACGCACCACGTGGACAATTGCATCAACTTCGCGGATATTGGCCAAGAATTTATTTCCAAGCCCTTCACCTTTAGAGGCACCTTTTACGATACCGGCAATATCGGTAAATTCAAAAGTGGTTGGTACAGTCTTTTTAGGGGTGATGAGTTCTGTCAACTTCTGCAAACGCTCATCGGGCACTTCTACCATGCCGACGTTTGGATCAATGGTCGCGAAAGGGTAGTTGGCAGCTTCTGCTCCTGCCTTTGTAATCGCGTTAAATAGGGTTGATTTACCAACGTTTGGCAAACCGACAATTCCTGCTGTTAAAGCCATGTTTTCTTACTCTCCAATTAAAAATTCAATCATGACTATTATAGCAGAAAAGTAGAGAAAAAGCTTGCTGTTTGGCAAGCTTCGTTAAAAATAATGCTGAATAAATAATCCACCTAAAAGCATAACTGCAACAAAAATGAGAGAGATAATATCTCCTCTTGTAAGAGGTCGTTTGGATTCTTCGTTCAAGTATTCCCAAACATTCATTTTTCCTCGTTGTTACACCACGATTTCCTTCTCAGGTTCTTTTCCTAAAACCAGATAATCCAGACTGACACCAAAAATTTCTGCCAGCTGGACCAGTTTGTCGATGTCTGGCGTTGCTTCACCATTTTCCCACTTTGAAACAGCCTGACGGGAAATATAGAGTTTCTCTGCCAACTCATCTTGGGATAGATTATTGGCTGTGCGTAAAACTCGAATTTGCTGTGCTAACTGATTCATGGTCATGTCCTCCTTTTTTCTAAGTCTATTATAGTTTAGAAAGGAACAGTTGACTAGCACTTTTTAGGAAATATTCGCAACCGACAGTTGCAACCTGTCAACTAGGCTTCGCTTGGCAGCACTTGTTTCATTTTTCGTTCAAAATCATGCCGGCTCATCATGACCACATGGTCACAGTTGGTACAACGGATTTTGATATCCGCTCCTAGACGGATGACTTCCCATTTATTGGCCTTCTTGCCAGTTGATTTGATGACACAGGCATGAGGCTTTTTCATTTCAACAAATGATCCTAATTGATACATACTTCCTCCTTAAAGATACATACTTCTTTCCTGATAGGTTAACGTTACCTCATTTGCAGTACATATCTCTCCATCTATTTGCAATAATAATTTTTCTTTTGATTTTAAAGCTACATCTACCCCTGTTAAATGCTGAATTGTATGAGAAGTTTCATGCCTCTTCGTTAATAAGGCTAACAATGATTGTAGACGTTGGTAGAAATTTCCATTTTTGAAGTAAACAATATCTACTTCCTTCTTTTTAGCACTTGCTGTTGGCCATATCATGATTCCTCCACCAAAATAAAGACTATTTGCTACAGAAATAAAAAAGAGATTACCTAACTGATAAGATTTTCCATCAAGAGTTAATTCTAAGTTTATAGCTTGTTTTGAAAATAATGTTTTAATACCAAAGAATAGATAAGTTAACCTCCCAAGTTTTACCTTGTTCAGAATTTTTTTCAAAATTGAATTCGTTGAACCATTGATAACTTGAGCTGCAAAGCCAAAATCCATACTGTTTACAACCGTTCCGTGTGAACTGTTTAAAACATATATCCGACTTGTTTTTCCCTCTAAAATGGCATCTACACTTCTATAGAGCGATGTTATATTCATTGCTTTTGCAAAATCATTTCCAGATCCTGTTGGATAATAAGCAAACGGTAGACTAGCTGGCCAAAAACGCAAGGCTTTAGATAGGGTGCCGTCTCCGCCTAAAATCATTAATTGGTCCTCACTACTGACAAACTCCTTTAAAATAGCCTCTATTTGACTTTTTTCATCCTCAGGCCCAACTGTCATAAAAATGTTAACTGCAAGCTGTGGATAACTTTCTTTTATTTTGAATATGATATGTTCAGCAGTATGGCTACCAGCATTAGGATTAGCTAATATATATAACGTCATTTATTCCCCATCACTAAATATATAAAAATAAGCTAGGTGCTATTTTTTAGTATAACATAAAAACGGCTATTTTAGCCGTTCTTAATATTATTTAGTTGGTACGAACTGGTGTAACCAATTGAATAAAATCTTCCCCTTCATTATTTGGAATCAATGTAAATGGACGGACAGAAGAGATAAAGCTAATTTTCACTTGTTCACTAGTTGTGGCTTTCAATGCTTCTATCAAGTAAGTTGGGTTAAAGCTGATTACTAAGTCTTCACCTGATACTTCTACAGTATCTAATTCCTCATTCACACGTCCAACTTCTGGAGAATTTACATGAGCCGATACAACATTATTAGCAATTTCTAGTTTTACTGTACCATTTTGGGTTGCATTTGAAAGAAGACGAGCACGCTCCATCGAGTGACGAAGATTTGCAGTATCAAAAATTGCAGTTGTTTTAAACTCAGTTGGAATTAAGCGGTCGGTATCAGGGTAGGTACCTTCTAATAAGCGTGTATAGAAGCTAATATGCTCGCTTCTAAAAAGGATTTGATTATTTGAAAAGAAGACTTCTACTGTTTCAATATCATCTGTAAAAACTGCAGTAAATTCACGGAGAGAACGACTTGGAATGACAACATTAAAATCATCACCAGATGTATCAAGGACCAATTTCCGTTGGCTCATACGGTGTGAATCTGTTGCAACAGTTTTTAGATTTTTATTTTCTGTTAAAACAAAATGAACACCCGTAAGAATAGGACGACTTTCTTGTGTAGACGCTGCAAATGCTGTTTCATTAATTGTTTGTTTCAATACTTTGGTTTCTAACACCAATGGTTTTGAAGTTGGAACTTCCTGTAAACGAGGATACTGTTCTGCCTCTTTTCCCTTTAATGTGATTTCAGACTTACCACTTGTCAAAACGATTTGCTTTTGTTCAATTTCATTGAAGTCAAGGACCAAATCCGGCATGCTGGATACAACATTAATAAAGAAACCAGCTTCTAAGAGAATGGAGCCTGGAGAACTGATCAAAAGTCCTGCATTTTCATCTTGAATAGAAATAAAATGTTCAATCGAGATTTGTCCATTTGAACCAGTTAAAGTGATTCCTTCACTAGTTACTGTAATTTTTACTGTTGAAAGAATTGGAATAGCATTTTTTGTACTGATTGCTCGTTTAGTAATACTAAGTGCTTGTAGAAATATATTTTTATTAATAGAAAATTGAATCATGGATTCTCCTTTATTTATTATCTATAAGGTTAATAGTAATAGTAGTCTCTGTGTATTCTGTGGAAAAGTGATGAAAGACCAATAAAATTGCGGAAATTAACTTGTTCACAACTTGTGGAAAAAACAGAAGTTTTTTTAAAAGTTATACACAGGTTAACGAAGTTTATTTTTTATACTGGTAATCTCTATTTCTAAATTCTCATCATCCAAGAGGAGGGTTTTTATTTTATTGTATGCATGCATAACGGTTGTATGGTCTCGATTACCAAATTCTTTCCCAATTTTTGGAAGGGAATTGTCTGTCATTTCACGTGCTAAAAACATAGCAACTTGTCGCGCGTGAACGATATGTTGAACACGCTTAGAACCTTTTAATTCTTTCAAGCTGACACCGTAGAAATTTCCCACTTCGGTTTGGATTTTCTCAATAGGAATAACCATGTTTTGTGGATTTGTTTGTTTTCTTGATCGAATAGCCTCAGCAGCAACCTCGACACTTATCTCAGACAGTTGCCGCATAGTGGCTATCAAATGGATATCTTTTAAGGCACCTTCAAGGTCACGTACGTTCGAATCAAATTGCCCAGCTAGATAGGATAGCGTCTCATTTGTAAAGTTATAAGGCAGGTTCTCGCACTTGTTACGTAAAATTGCGATACGTGTTTCAAAATCAGGTGGAGTGATTTCACTGGTTAACCCCCATTTGAAACGTGTTACTAGTCTTTCTTCCAAATTGTCTAAGTGATCGGGATTACGGTCGCTTGTGAGTACAATCTGCTTATTTTTTTCATGAAGCGCATTAAAAGTATGGAAAAATTCTTCCTGTGTTGTTGCTTTATTACGGAGAGACTGAATGTCATCAATTAGAAGTAAGTCCAGATTGCGATAGGTTTTTTTGAAACTTTCCATATCATTGAGACGGAGGTGTTCTAAAAATTCATTGATGAATGTTTCCGATGAGACATATTTTATCCTTGCCTGGGGATTATCGGCTAGAACCTTATTTCCAATCGCATTTAAAATATGAGTTTTTCCAAGACCAGGACCACCAAAAATGAATAAGGGATTGTAGAGCTCACCTAGGTTATCAGATACAGCTAAAGCTGCAGCCTTTGCCCAGTGATTATTGTCTCCTTGTACAAAATTAGCAAAGGTGTACTGGGATTTTATGTCAGAATGAACCGGTTTAAAAGTTTCCTGAGGCGTAGCCGGCTCAGGTGTCTGTACCTGGTGAACCACTGAACTTCTTGCGTTTGTAATGCTCTTAATCTCCTGTTCATCCTCTGTAAATTGATATTGGATGGCAAGAGGCTCTCCGTAGATTTCAAAACTAGCGGCAATCATTAACTCTTCGAAGTTTTTTTCCCAGAAATCTTTTTTAAATGGACGATTTAAGAAAATATTGGCAACTTGCTGGTTGATTCCGAGTAATTTTGCATCAGCGACATAAAAATCATAAATAGATGGCTTAAAATTTACTTTTGCCAATTCAATAAATCGTTGCCAAAAAAGTTGTTCTTGGTTCATATTTTCCCCCTTTCACATTATATTCGTTAGAATAGTGTACCATAAAAAATAAAAGTTTTCCACAGATAATTTTAAAAATCCACACTGTTAAGAAAAGTTTTCCACAAGATGTGAATAAAAGTCAGAACCTTTGCTGGTCCTGACTTTTTGTAATGATTTTAGTGTGGAAAAGAGTGTTTATAAAAATAAATTGTAAACAAGTCTATTTAAAATTGTTGATAATTCTTTCGAATTCATCGAGGTCATTAAAGCTAATTCGAATTTCTCCGCTCCCGTTTTTCTTCTTGAGAATTTTTGTAGCTGTTCCAAGAGTTTTACTGAGTGAATCTTCCTGTTCTTTTAAAAATTGGTCGCGTTGTTTAAGCTTGGTGTGTTTTTTCTTATTTGCAGCTATTAATTTTTCAAGCGTACGCACACTTAAATCTTTTGATAAAATGAGTTGAACCCATTCGGCTTGCTTTTCTTCTGAAAATGACACCAATTGTCGCGCGTGCCCTTGTGAAATTTTTCCTTCTTCTACAGCTTGTTTAGTCTGAGATGATAGATTTAGTAGGCGCAATAAATTACTGATATATGGTCTTGATTTTCCCATGATTTGAGCAACTTCATCATGTGTTAACCCTCTACTAATCAATTTTTGATAAGAGGCTGCTTCTTCTATCGGATTTAAGTTAGAACGCTGCAGATTCTCTATGATAGCCTGATAGAGTAAATCATCATCAGTCAGTTCTTTTACCACTGCTGGTATTGTAGTCAGTCCAGCTAATTGACTGGCTCGCAACCTTCTTTCTCCAGCTAATAATTCATATCCGATAATAGAAGATTTTCTTACAATAATCGGTTGAATTAAGCCATTTTCCTTAATAGATTGAGCGAGCTCAAGTAGCTCCTTTTCATCAAAATGAATTCTTGGCTGATAGGGATTGGGATGGATTTCTGAAATATTTAGTGTACGTAATTCTTCCATATATCCTTATTCTAGCAAAAAAAATGAGACTTTACAATTGTGTAAAGTCTCATTTGTCAATTATTCGCTAAGTTCTTCTGTAGAATGTGTCAACTTAATGTCAACAGTTTGTTTCTGATTATTGCGGTAATAAGTTACAGTGATTGTATCTCCAATTTGATGTTTGTAGAGAGCGCTCTGGAGGTCACTCTTATTTTGAATAGCTTCTCCGTCAATCTCAGTAATAACATCAAAAGTTTCTAATTTTCCATCTGCAGGTAGTCCACTTTGTGTAGAGACAATTACTACACCGGATGTTAATTCCGTATTTGATAATCCAGCTTTTTCCAATTGACTAGTTGACAAGGTCGTCAAGTTAACCATATGAACTCCAAGAGCAGGTCGGCTAACTTTTCCATCTTTTTCAAGTTGATTGATAATAGCTACTGCATCATTTGCAGGAATAGCAAATCCCATCCCTTCCACAGCCACACCAGAGCTACTTACAGAACTTGAGGTGATTTTGCTAGAGGTGATACCAATAACTTGTCCTTGGATATTAATCAATGGTCCACCAGAGTTTCCTGGGTTGATAGCTGTATCGGTTTGAATAGCATTGGTTGAGATTGTTTGTCCGTCTTCTGATTGTGAAGTAACTGTCCGACTTAGGCTGGAAATAATACCTTGAGTAACTGTATTGGCGTAGACGCTACCTAGAGGACTACCAATTGCGATAGCAGTTTCTCCAACTTTAATTGTATCGGAATCAGCAAATTCAGCAACAGTGGTGACTTTATCTGCTGATATTTTTATAACAGCTATATCAGAATAGGTATCGGAACCAACGAGTTCACCGCTGATTTTTTCTCCAGATGCTAAAAGAATATCAATCTTTTCTGCGTTATTAATAACATGCGTATTTGTCACAATATAGGCATATTGACCATCTTTTTTATAGATAACTCCAGACCCCTCTCCAGCAACAGCTAGTTCGTCAGATGATTCAATATTTCCAAAGATAGCACCAAGACTATTGTTGGCTGACTTTTGGTAATTAATAACAGACACAACAGCATTTTGTACTTTCTCTACAGCTTTTGTGGTGGAAGTTTCATTATTATATTGAACATTGCTGACACTAGTGATAGCAGAATTTGCTTGTTGAACCTGTGGTTGGAAGAAAGAGGCTGATAAGGCCCCGATAAGCCCCCCAAAAAATCCAATTACAAATAGAATCGCAAATTTCAAATATTTTTTCATATAAGGAATCCTTTCCATTTCTTTAATTTTCCTTAAGATTACTCTTGCTTTCTTAATTATAGCTTAAAGTTTTAAAAAATCAATCCACAACCTGTGGATAACTCTGTGAATTATGTGAAAAACTGTAGCCATATCCTGATTTTCTAAAAATATTTTCTGTCGTATGCTTGTGGATATGTTACAATTATTTTATGAAAATAAAATTGATTACCGTTGGAAAATTGAAAGAAAAGTACCTCAAAGAAGGTATTGCAGAATATAGTAAACGATTGGGACGATTTACTAAGTTGGATATGATTGAGCTTCCTGATGAAAAAACACCAGATAAAGCCAGTCAGGCAGAGAATGAACAAATATTAAAAAAAGAAGCAGATAGAATTATGTCTAAAATTGGAGAGCGAGATTTTGTCATTGCCTTAGCGATAGAAGGCAAACAATTTCCATCGGAAGAATTTAGTCAAAAGTTATCTGATATTGCAGTAAATGGGTATTCAGATATAACTTTTATCATCGGTGGTAGTTTGGGTCTCGATTCTTGTATTAAAAAAAGAGCTAATTTGTTGATGAGTTTTGGACAGTTGACACTTCCCCATCAACTAATGAAATTAGTTCTCATCGAGCAGATTTATCGTGCATTTATGATTCAGCAGGGAAGCCCATATCATAAGTAGTTTCACGTGAAACAAGGAGTGAAAATGAATCAAAAAGATTATCGTGTTTTTGAGGGATTGAGAATTGCTTGTTCATTAACGTTTATCAGTGGTTATTTAAATGCCTTTACTTTTGTGACTCAGGGTGGTCGCTTTGCTGGTGTACAATCTGGAAATGTTATTTCCCTAGCTTATTTTTTAGCTAAAGGTGACTTTGCGCAGGTAGTTAATTTTTCCATTCCCATTTTATTTTTTGTATTCGGACAATTTTTTACCTACTTAGCAAGAAGGTATTTTGAAAAACAAACATGGTCTTGGCACTTTGGTAGTAGTGTAATGATGTTAGTTCTTATTTTACTAACTATCATTTTCTCACCTATTATGCCTGCGTCTTTTACAATTGCTAGCCTAGCCTTCGTAGCCTCTATTCAAGTAGAAACATTTAGAAGGTTACGAGGTGCTCCGTATGCCAATGTGATGATGACAGGGAATGTCAAAAATGCTGCTTACCTCTGGTTTAAAGGAGTTATTGAAAAAGATTCAGAACTTAGAAAAACAGGTAGAAACATCTTATTGACCATTATAGGGTTTATGCTAGGTGTCATTATATCTACTCACCTATCCTTCCAATTTGAAGAATATGCCCTTATTGGTCTAATTTTGCCAGTTTTATATATTAATTATGAATTATGGCAAGAAAAAAGACCTACTCGAGGTAGGTCTAAATGATTCCAGCAGGATTCGAACCTGCGACCGTTCGCTTAGAAGGCGAATGCTCTATCCAGCTGAGCTATGGAACCTTAACCATTTTATTTTACATTAAACAAAGCACTCTGTCAATACAATAAAAAATCAAAAAAATGTATTGACAAACAAAGTCACATGTATTATACTAGTTATTGTTCTAAAAATGGTCCGTTGGTCAAGGGGTTAAGACACCGCCTTTTCACGGCGGTAACACGGGTTCGAATCCCGTACGGACTATTTCTTCCGCCATAGCTCAGTTGGTAGAGCGCATGACTGTTAATCATGATGTCACAGGTTCGAGCCCTGTTGGCGGAGTAGATAAAGCATAGGAGACCTTGAGAAATCAAGGTTTTTTGTTTTTTACAAGAAAAAAACCGAGAAAGTTTAGGATTCTCGGTTCTTAGAATAATAGTATCCAATGAATTGATAGGAGAAAAATACAAAAACTGCACCCAAAGAAATCAGTAAACCTAGATAGAAACCATTTGGTACAAAGGTTAAAACTAGTTTAGTTTGACCTGAACTTACATCCACTTTCATAAAACCCTCTTGTGCTTTTTGGATTTTGATAGGTTTACCATCAATGGTTGCATTCCATCCTTTATCATAGGGTAAAGTAAGGAGGAGCGAGGCTTCTTTATCGGTTACAAAATCAACGGTTACTTTATTACCATCAGTTTTTGTTACTACTTGTTTTTCTTGGAGAATGGAAATAGCCTGTTGGAAAGCTAATAAGTCCAATCGATAAAATTGTGGTTTATCAAAAGAAACTTGATTATTTTCAGGAAAATATACATCGACTTGAACTTGTACATCTGTAGTAAAGCTCCCCACATTGAAGAAAGAGAAAGCATTATCTAGTGTAAACTCACTTGACTGATTATTGACAGTAATGACAACCTTTTTTTGATTCTCATTTGAGAATGTTAAATTTGGCAAATTTAAGTATACTTGGCTATTTGCAGGTATATTTACTAAGAAAGTTGCCTTTGTAGCATTCTCATTGTCAACTTTGTTGACAGTCATTCGATTGTTCAGTTCAACTGTATTTTGTGAAACAACATCTGATAAAGTGTGGTAGTATTTTTGAGATATCCCTGTTAGTTGATTAAGAAAATTTGTTTGATTATCGAGAGTCAGATTTGTAAAATCGACATCTCTGTAAATCCCTTCAGTCAATAGTGCTAAACCTAGATTAAAACTATTTTTGTAAAGATTAATAGTAGACTGACTCTGATTCAGTGTGAAACCAAACTTATTTGGGTCCGTAGTAGCTAAATTATATTTGATTCCGAATAGGCTATCAGCAATAATTGTATTATTCTGATAACGAAGATTCAAATTGGTACCGTCTGAACGGAAACCAAGCTTATCTAGTACTGAGCTGGAAGCACGATTTCGAATGGAGGAGAATTGAGAAATACCGTTGTAATTGAATTTCATACTATCATTGCCAGTTTGTGGTAATAGACGTTCTATACGATAAAATGAATCAGTTGCAGTCTTTGTAGACTTTACAATACTGTCAATATCTGTCAATTTTTCTTCATAGTTTGATCGGCTAGGAAAATGCCATTCATCAGAAATCCCCTGAACCTGATAATGACTATGTAATCCAAGTTCTAAGAAAGTGAAGAACAATAAAACAATATTAATCCATTTTAAGGATGATTTATAGCGAATCATTGCTACAAAAAGAATGAAGTAGGCTATTAGAAATTCTAGTGTGAGTAGGAAATTTACATCCATTAGAAACTCATAATGATCTCTAAAAATAAAGGTAGAAGCAAAGCAAATGAGTAAAAATGAAACAATCAGAGTAAAATTTTTAATACTTACTTGACGTAGTCGTACCAATGTCTCTGCTGCTAAATAGATAACGGTTATTGATAGAGCCCATGCATAACGATAGAGGAACATGTTTGGCGCATGCATACCTTGCCAAAAAAGATTGAGTGGTTGTAGGTAGAAACTTGAAATAATGAATGTAAAGAATAGAGCATAGGAGAGTTTGACAGTTGGTTTTATTTCTTTTAATGTAAAGAATAATAAAGCGAGTATTAGTGGAACGAGACCAACAGAGATCATGGGAATAGAACCGAATTTTGTTGTATCAAAGCTACCAACTAAGTTTTTTGCAAAGAAGTCCAGATACCAAGAGTCTTCGGTTTTTAGGTTGACAATTTTTGTAAATGTTTCACCGTGAGTTTTTAAATCCAAGTAGGTTGGTAACAACATAAACATGCTGCTTAGAGCAGATAAAATTGACACTATTGTAAAGTTGATAAATCTTTTGATTCTCTGACTATCTATCCATGATAATTGAACCAATGTCCATAATGTTAGAAAAATAGCCACCATATACCCGAAGTAATAGTTTTGGATAAACAAGCATGTTAATGTTATGTAGTAGAGAATCGGCCCCTGTTTTTTTAATAATCGATGCAATCCAAGAAGAATTAGTGGGAGGAGTATAAAAACGTCTAGCCAGTTGTTTATTTCTAATTGACTTGTACTAAAACTCATCAGAGAAAAACTAGTAGCGAGTAATAGTGCCCATTCTTCTTTCAAATTTTTATGGATACCCTTTAGGCTGACATAAGTTGACAACCCAGTCAATCCAAATTTGACAATAGTGACAAGATAGATAGCGTCAGGCATGGATTGTAAATCAAAGAAAAAAACAATCGGCGATAGGAATGAACCAAGATAGTAGGAGGAAAGAGCGTAGAAGTTTAGACCCAAACCACTTGTAAAGGTGTAAAAGAGAGAACCTTCTCCGTGTAAAGCATTTCGTAAAGTTTGATTAAAGATGACATATTGATGAAAGCCATCACTGGCTAGTATAGTGGTATCACTCCCCCACCAGATTCCTTGAAATGCTAAGACGATAGAAATAATGGTCAGCGGAATAAGGAAGGATAAGAGATGATAAATGGATGTTTTTGTAAATATTTTTTTCATAGATTTAAAAGAAAAGGCGAATAAATCGCCTTTTTATTATGCTTTCCAAAGTTCTTGTACTTTAGCTTGTACTTCAGCATTTTCCAAAAATTCATCGTAAGTTTCATCGATTCGGTCGATGACGCCATTTTTTGAAATAACGATGATGTGGTTAGCAAGAGTTTGGATAAATTCGTGGTCATGGCTAGCAAAGATGATAGACTCTTTGAAGGCTTTCAAACCATCGTTCAGACTGGAAATGGATTCCAAGTCCAAGTGATTGGTTGGATCATCTAAGACCAAGACATTGGACTTGAGGAGCATGAGTTTTGATAACATCACGCGCACCTTTTCGCCCCCTGATAAGACGTTGACAGGTTTGTTAACCTCATCGCCAGAGAAGAGCATACGGCCCAAGAAACCGCGCAAGAAGGTATTGTCATCTTCTTCCTTGCTGGCAAATTGACGGAGCCAATCAAGGATAGATTCGTTGGTATCAAAGTCACGAGAATTGTCTTTTGGTAAGTAAGATTGACTAGTCGTCACACCCCATTTGACAGTTCCTTCATATTCAATATCACCCATAAGAGCACGAATGAGAGCAGTTGTTTGGATGTCGTTTTGACCAATAAGAGCAGTCTTGTCACCTGGACGCAGGATAAAGCTGATGTTGTCTAAAATTGTTTCACCGTCGATGACAACTTTTAAGTTTTCAACTGTTAAGAGGTCATTACCGATTTCACGTTCTGATTTGAAGTTGATAAATGGGTACTTACGGCTAGAAGGAATAATTTCCTCCAACTCGATTTTGTCCAACATCTTCTTACGTGAAGTAGCTTGCTTAGACTTAGAGGCATTAGCAGAGAAACGGGCAACGAACTCTTGTAGTTCCTTGATTTTTTCTTCTGCTTTGGCATTACGGTCAGCTTGTAGTTTAGCTGCTAATTCACTAGATTGTTTCCAGAAGTCGTAGTTACCAACGAAAATCTTGATTTTACCGAAGTCTAGGTCGGCCATATGGGTACATACTTTGTTTAAGAAGTGGCGGTCGTGGGACACGACGATAACCGTATTTTCAAAGTCAATCAAGAAATCTTCGAGCCAGTTGATGGATTGGATGTCCAGACCGTTGGTTGGCTCGTCCAAAAGAAGAACGTCAGGCTTACCAAAGAGGGCCTTAGCCAAGAGGACCTTAACCTTCTCACCGTTGGTCAATTCGCTCATGTTTTGGTAGTGGAGGTCTTCTGAAATGTTGAGGTTTTGGAGCAATTGAGAAGCTTCACTTTCAGCTTCCCAGCCACCAAGTTCAGCAAACTCACCTTCTAATTCAGCGGCACGAACACCATCTTCATCAGAAAAATCTTCCTTCATATAAATAGCATCTTTCTCTTTCATGATGCTATAAAGTTGCTCATTCCCCATGATAACAACGTCAATCACGCGCTCATCTTCATAGTCGAAATGGTTCTGACGTAGCACAGAAAGGCGTTCGTCTGGTCCAAGTGAAATATGACCTGTTGATGGCTCGATGTCACCAGCAAGAATTTTCAAAAATGTAGATTTACCGGCCCCGTTTGCACCAATCAAACCGTAGGTATTTCCTGCTGTAAATTTGATATTGACATCGTCAAATAATTTTCGGTCGCTAAAGCGAAGCGACACGTCTGATACTGTAAGCATAGTTTCTCCTCTATTTCTGTCTATTAGTTTCATTGTACTAGAAAGAACTTGAATTTTCAATGAATTACATTGGAATCAAAATATCTTCATCATAATGTTTATGGTCTTTTTGAAGACTGAAGCCACGTCCACGCACCTGACTTGCAGGCATAACAACCATAAAGGCAGTTTCATCAATTTCTAATACCGCTGTCTCCAGTTTCTGCATTTCTGGAATAGAGATGGTAGTCATCAACATGCGCTTGTCAACCCCTGTAAAGCCACCGATAATTGGAAATTCTGTAACACCGCGATCAGCAACTTTAGTAATATAGTCTTTAATTTCTTCTGATTTTTGAGAAATAATCATGACATTTCGAGAAGATTGAGAACCAGACATCATGCGGTTGACAATATAAGTAATGGTCATTAGGGCAATAATCGAGTACATAACAGTATCAGTATCGAAGGCAATAAATCCAAGACCAACGATAATACCATCAATAATAGCCATTGTCAGACCTAATGATAAAGGGGTGTACTTGTGAATAAATTGAATAAGAATACCTGTCCCACCAGTAGAAGAATTTCCAAGGAAAACAAGACCAAGTCCAAAACCTAGGATAATTCCACCGAAAATAGCAGCTAGGAGAGGATTTTCTGTCAAGTTGGGTAAACCTGCTGTCAACTTGATGCAAAGAGGATAAATGACAGCACCATAGACAGTTTTGATAAATACAGATTTTCCTAAGAAAAACCAACAGATGATTAATAAAGGGATGTTACAGTAGAGGACAAAGTCAGACGGACTCCACCCCAGAAGAGCATTGAGTGCGATTGCTAAACCTCCGACACCACCAGATACGATATTATTCTCTAGAAAAAAACTGTTAAATCCAATGGCCATGACAACTGATCCGAGTGTGACAGAGATAAAGTCCTTTATACGTTCTTTCATATATTCTCCTTGGTTAGTGTTATAAAAGCAATTTCTATTATCCCTAATTTAGACAGTATCGTCAAGGCTTTGTCAGCTTGACTTTCTAATTTTTTGCGGTTATAATAGGAATCAATCAGAAGAGTAGTAAGTGGATAATTTTTAGAGAGTTTGTGGTTGGTGGAAACAAACAAGAGTCGCTTATGAATGGACTGAGTGAATAGAATCTGAATAAATAAGGATTCGGCTAGCAGGCCTTATGTGCAAAAAGATGTAAGCTTATTTAATGCTTATAAGTGAGGTGGCACCGTGTCCTTGACGCCCTCGCACAGTTTTCTGTGCGTGGGCTTTTATTTTATGGCTTCGAGCCAGTTTTTCTCGTAGAGAAAAACAAGAAAACCACCAGCTATGCTGGTGGCTGACAAGGCTTTGAGCTTCCATTTCTTTTTCCTGTTATAATCTAATTGTTCAGGTTAGATA
>NZ_JAOTGJ010000030.1:0-24695 GCF_044427225.1 Streptococcus sp. 2022WUSS037
ACTGATGAATTGCATCAGACATTTGGTTTCAGAAGTGATTATCAAATTATTAGCGAAAAAAAGATGAAAAAAATTTTACAAGCGTCAAAATCGAGAAAAAGTACGCATTTTTGATATAAAAAGAAAACCTCTCTAAACCCTTGATATGCATAGGGTTAGGGAGGTTTTTGTCGTTTAAAACTGTCAAAGACGGGATTATACCATATTTTTAAAGATATTGTCATAAGAAAAAAGCCTGTAACAACAGACTTTAACAAATTATCCTAAGGCAACATCCAAAATCATCATGATGATAAAACCGGTCATTAAGCCCAGAGTTGCAATGTCCGTATTGCCATTTGTCTGCGACTCTGGAATGAGCTCTTCTACGACGACAAAAATCATGGCTCCTGCCGCAAAGGAGAGGGCATAAGGTAAAATAGGTGTCATAAAGGTGACCGCAAAAGCCCCTATGACTGCTGCAATCGGCTCGACAATCGCTGACATTGATCCCCAGTAAAAAGCTTTCCACCTAGATGCACCGTCTGTACGAATTGGAATAGCCAAGGCTGCACCTTCAGGAATATTTTGTATACCAATCCCAATAGCAAGACCGATTGCGCCGATAAGAGCTGCTGGACTATAGTTAGAAGCAAGTGCACCAAATGTCACACCGACCGCCAAGCCTTCAGGAATATTGTGAATCGTAATAGCTAAGAAGAGCAGGGCTGTCTTAGACAGATTTTTTCTGTTCTTCTCGTCGCCCCCCTCTGCCTGCTCTTTATCATGTCCCAAGTGCAAATGCGGTACCCATGCATCCACCAAGCGTAAGAAAATGCCTCCGACTGCAAAGCCAACTGCTGCTGGTATCCAAGCCAGACTGCCATAAAAAGCTTCAGCGTATTCAATCGAGGGTGCGAGCAAGGACCAGAAAGAGGCCGCAATCATAACACCTGCCGCAAAGCCTAACATGGTATCCAGCAACCGACGACTAACAGTTTTAAAGAAAAAGACGATAGCCGAACCTAAAATGGTACAAAACCATGTAAACAAGCCACCTAATAAAGCCTGTATGACAACAGACTGATTAGTAAACCAAGCCATTTCACATCTCCTTTTTAACCGCGCATAGTATGATAATTAGGATACCCTAACTACCCTAAAAAATCAAGAGAAAGACAGAAAAAAGCCACAACTTTTGTGACTTTTATAGGTGTCTAAACGGATTGGTTGAAACAGTTGAAGGTAGAATTTCGACATCCCAATCTTCATTTGCCTTCCATGTTTCCAACAATTCAGCAATTTTCTTGATAAACAAGGCTTCGATATGATGGCCTGGATCAATAGCCAGCAAGCCTTGTGTCAACATATCCTGACCCGTATGGTAGTAAATATCGCCTGTGATGTAAACATCTGCTCCCTTGGCAAGAGCCTCATGGTAATAGGAACCACCACTGCCTCCACAGATGGCTACACGGCTGACATATTGCTGAGCTTGATGCCCATAGGTCACCAGACGGACAGCATCTAGACCAAAGACCGACTTGACTTTCAAAGCCAAATCCTCCAAAGTCTGCTCTGCTATTGTCCCCACACGACCCAGCCCCTGCCCCTCGGCAGTTTCAATCAGATAGGTGGTGTCCTGAATGCCCAGAAGGTCACAGAACCAGTCATTGAGACCGCCGTCCACCACATCAATATCCGTATGGCTGACATAGACCGCAATGTCGTGCTTGATTAAATCCAGGTAGATTTTTGTCTGAAGATTGTCGGCCACCAAGTCCTTGATCGGACGGAAAATCGGAGCGTGCTTGACGATAATCAGGTCCACCTGCTTGTCAATGGCCTCTGCCACCGTCGTTTCACGAATGTCCAGAGCCACCATGACCCGACGGATATCCTTATTGAGCGTGCCAATTTGCAGCCCCTTGACATCGCCTTCCATAGCCAAAGAAGGCGGACAAAAGGCTTGATAGCGTTCAATAACCTGACTAGCTAACATGGAGTACCTCCTGAATTTGTTGGATTTTTTGGGAAATGGCAAAGCGGTCACCTTGGCGTTCAGATGGAACTTGTTCCAAAGCAAAACTTAATTTTTCAAGTTCTCTTCTCCACTTTTTGACGAAAACTGGTGAAGCCTCCTCTAGTAGATAGGGACCAAAACGATGTTCAACTTCTGATAATCTCATCTGTCCTGATTCTGCAACGAGGATTTCATATAACTTACCATTTTCTTCCAGAATCTTTTCAGCAACCAATCTAAAACCATTTTTTTCCAACCATCGACGCACATCATCTTCACGATTATTTGGCTGGAGTATCAACCGTTCAATGGTCGCAAGCTTTTCTTTTCCTGCTTCTAAGATTTCTGCAATCAAACGTCCTCCCATACCTGCTATGGTCACGGCAGTCATCTGATCAGACGTCTCAAACGCACCTAAGCCATTTGCTAAACGGACTAGAATTTTTTCTGTTTGTCCCGCCTGCTCTACATTCTGGAGCGCTGACTGATAGGGACCTTGAACGACTTCCCCCGCAATGGCAAAATCAATACGCCCCTGCTCTACCAAAAAAAGAGGGAGATAAGCATGGTCACTCCCTACATCAACTAGACGTGCCCCTTGTGGGACAAAACTTGCGACTGTTTCCAGCCTTTTAGATAATTTTGTTTCCATATCAATCTTTCCAGAGATCCATTGCATCAAGAAAGTCACTTGAAACAGTCACATTCTTAGGAGTCTGAATTTCTCTTTCTGCATTTTTCGCTTCTACTTGCGCAACTGTAGTAATTCCCTCACGGCGCCAGTTTCGTAGAATAGCTTGGATGTATTTCCAATTTGTTTTGTTGTTAAAAACAGCTTCTTTCAAGGCTGCACGAACCAAATCAATCGAAGTTTTGTCATCCTCAATAGTCTTCTGCAAATCTTCGATTTCAAACGGCGATAAAAAGCGGCCCAATTCACGTTCAAAATCCCCCACCAAGGTCTTCAAATCATTCTCTGGCTGCACAATCTCAACTGCCTGTTTTGGAGTTAACAGAGCATCCAATTTTTCAAAAGCAGGAAGCGCATCGAATATCATTTCAATTTCACCAGCAATACTGATTGTCTTAAATTCTAAGAGTCCAGCATCTTGGAGATTTTCAATAGCTTGATTGACCTGGGCAACTGTTTTACCAGTAGCTTGAGCAATCTCACTAGGTGCTAATGATTCGATAGCTGAAGAATTTTGATAAAAGAAAAACTGCCAAATCAAAAAATCATCTGCCGACGGAAAAAGCTCTTGATAGTGGAATAATATTGCTGCTGGCAGGACCAAATGTCCCTGACGAAATTGCTGTGAATAGTTCATACTTCCTCTTTAAAGACTAGCTGACTGGGCTGATTGTTCAAAGATATGCCAGTCGTATGGAGTTTCTTGATAGACAGCATAATTCACCCAGTTGGTAAAGAATTGTGCTGCTGGTAAATTCCAAGAGAGAGATGGTTTGCTTGTAGGGTCATCTTCTTTGAAATAATTTTCCGGTAAATGGGGATTTTTTCCAGCTATACAATCACGTTGATATTCCTTAGCTAGTGTATCCCTATCATACTCTAAATGTCCAAAACTATAAATTTCTCTTAAATCCTTGCTGGCTAAAATGGATAGGCCAACTTCTGGACCTTGCGATAAAATCGTCAACCCACTCAGATGGGCAATATCTGCCTCCCTTACTTCCGTATAACGGGAGTGTGGTGAACGAAATTCATCGTCAAATCCACGCATAAGAGGGCTAGTTGGATTAGTCACCTCTTGACAATATACGCCTGATAGTTTTCGAGACATACTGTGTTTGGGTACACCATAGCGTGCATACAAACCTGCCTGTGCACCCCAACAAATGTGCAATGTTGAATAAACATGTGTTTTTGACCAATCAAAAACTTGAGTAAGTTCATGCCAGTAATCAACTTCCTCAAAAGGTAAGTTTTCAACTGGTGCTCCTGTCACGATGAGCCCATCAAAATAGCTATCCCTGACCTGCTCAAAAGTCTTATAAAACTGCTTCAAATGGTCCGAGTGTGTATTTTTGGACTCGTGACTAGCCATGTAGAGAAATTCAACCTCTAGCTGTAAAGGAGTGTTAGCCAAAAGACGGAGCAACTGAGTCTCCGTCACTATCTTCTGTGGCATGAGGTTGAGAATAAGGATTTTGATAGGACGAATATCCTGATGACTAGCTCGGTCACTATCCATCACAAAAATATTCTCTTTTCTCAAAATTTCAACTGCTGGTAATGATTTTTCAATTTTAATTGGCATAAGCAACCTCCCAATTTTCTTATATTTATTATAAGACAGGTTGCTATGCAATTCAATTAGAATAAAAATAGGACCAGTTATAAGTTTTGGCTATAACCTTAGATTAATAGTGCATCAAAACCTTGTAGTCGTAATCACCGATTGCTTCGCGGCCTTTCAAATCATCTAGCTCAATCAAGAAGGCACAGCCAGCAACGATACCGCCAAGCTTTTCAATCATTTCGATTGTTGCTTTTACAGTACCACCAGTTGCCAACAAGTCATCGACAATCAAGACACGTTGTCCTGGTTTGATTGCGTCTGCATGCATCGTCAATGTATCTACACCATATTCTTTTTCATAGTCAGCTGAGATAACCTCACGTGGTAACTTACCTGGCTTACGAACTGGTGCAAAACCGATTCCCAATTCAAAGGCAACTGGACATCCAACGATGAAACCACGCGCCTCTGGCCCAACAATCATATCGATTTGCTTATCTGTCGCATACTGAACGATTTCACGTACTGCATAGCTATAAGCATTTCCATCTGCCATCAAAGGGCTAATGTCACGGAATTCGATACCTTCTTTTGGATAGTTAGGAATTGTTGCGATGTAATCTTTTAAGTTCATTTGTCTCTCTCTTTTTAAAAATAATTTTTACTCTTCATTATACCATGAAATTGTTTTTTGGTACATTTCAGACCTATATCTTTAGCAAATCGTCTCCTCACATTCGCCACACAAGCTGCCCTGCTATGTCCACCATAGGAAAAGCTTCCTTGCTGATTAAAGTAAGACTGCTCCCAGCCAACCTCATTTCTTCCTTTATCAACTGATAAAAGCTAGTTGAGGCAAAAATAGCAGCTTCTTTTATGAAATTTTGAACAAATGCTGGGATGTCTTCTTGTTTTAGAGGCAACAGTTGTTTCAGGAAAACCTTTTTGATGGCTCTTTCTGACCATCCTACTCGCCGTAATTCAATCAGTGCGTGCTTTATTTCGGTTATCTGTTCAAGATTTTTCAACAGACTTTTTTGCCTGATAAACCTATAAGTGTAGAGAAGCGTTCCAATCACTCCAACAACAACCAGAGCTTCTACTGTCATCAAACGCGACCACAAAGCCATTCATAAATTTCCTGAACGGTGCCAAGCGCCATCAACTCTTGTTGGATAACTGTTTCTTTCAATTCTTGATATATTTGACTTTCTGAAATCTCTCGCTTCTGCGCCTCTTTGTTGACCCGCATGACCCCATCCGTAATCGTGACGAATTCTAATTCTTGGAAAATCTGAATCATTTTAACCAATAGACTGTCCTTAATTTTTAAGTAACCAGCCAAATCTTTCAGTTTGTAGCGGACATCAAACTCATCAAATTGGTAAATAGTCTTATACAATTTAGCGAATTGTTCTCGGCTACCATAACCATCTAGATAGTACGGTTTGGCAATTTCATTTTTAAAATAAATGGCTTCAAATTCTCTTTCCTGAAAATAGCTACGCAGACTACTGAGGTCCTCAGGCAAGTTAGCTAAGACAATTGCTTTGTTATCTGCTACTGGATTTTCAATGTCCAAAATTGGGACTCCTACAGGAATAGGATGTTGCTTTCCACGAATATTATAAAGTTGAACACCATTGACCCGAGCATCAACCAACATGAGCTGAAGACTGGTATTGCCATTCCATTGATTGACAGACAAGGTGACAGCTAGTTCTAAGCCCTTGGCCTGTGAAAATTCCAAGGCTAGATTGCCCTTACCAAAAGCAACCACATCAAATCCAGCAGCACCTTTAGTAATGCGTAGTTTCAAATGGGCATTATTCTGCCCCATAGTTCTTGCTGATTCCACCTGAAAGTCTCTGATGTAGAATACAGGCTTTTTATTATCCATGCCGTAAGGCGCAAGCTTCTCGAAAGATTTTAGAGTATCTAGGGTTAATTCCTCTAAATCCAATTCTTCATCTAAGACCAGCGAAGACTTGCTGGATAAATCCAATTTATTTTCGATAATGTAGTCTGACAAGGTTAGAGCAAGCTCTTCGAGTTTGTCAACTTCCAAGGTCATACCTGCTGCACCAGCATGGCCACCAAAGGCGATAAATAGGTCCTGATGATCTTTAAGGGCCTTGAAAATGTCAACCGCTTCAACAGAACGAGCCGAACCCTTTGCCTTACCATCTTCAATAGACAAGACGATAACAGGCTGGTGCAATTCTTCTAGTAGGCGTCCTGCTACAATCCCTAAAACACCTGGGTTCCAACCTTCTTTAGCCAGAACTTGAACAGGTCTATCATGACGGAGCATGGTTTTTGCTTCATCGTAAATTGCTTGGACGACGTCTTTGCGTTCTACATTTTTACTGTCAATCATGAGAGCAATCTCATGGGCCTCTTCGTCATCAAAACCAGTCAGTAATTCGATGGCTGGATTAGGATCATCGAGTCGACCAAGGGCATTCAACCTCGGAGCAAGTTGGAAACCAACTGTTTCTTCATCAATACTGTCTATGTCAATACCAGCTATCTTTATCAACTCTTGCAAACCTGCTCGCTCAGTCTGTTTGAGAAGCGAGAGACCATATTTGACCATGACACGATTCTCATCGGTCAAGCTAACCATATCAGCGATGGTGCCAATTGCGACCAAATCCAGCAAGTCTGCATGAACCGTTTCAAGAAGAGCACAGGCCAATTTAAAAGCCACGCCGCAGCCCGCCAAATGTTTGAAGGGATAATTTCCATCGGGATGCTCTGGATGTACAATCGCATAGGCATTGGGAAGGGTTTCCTGCATGGAATGGTGGTCTGTCACGACAACATCGACACCCATTCCTTGGGCATAGGCAATCGCTTCATGACCCGCTACGCCATTATCCACCGTCACAATTAGAGAAATCCCCTGCTGCTCGATAAAATACTTGTAAACTGACTGATTCGGCCCATAGCCATCTGTAAAACGGTTGGGAAGATAAACTTGGACTTCTGCCCCCATTTCCTCCAGAGTTTCTTTCAGAATAGATGCCGAGGTCATGCCGTCTGCGTCATAATCTCCATAAATCAAAATTTGTTCGTAATCTTCGATTGCTCGGCGAATCCGCTCTACCGCCTTGTCCATATCATGTAGTAAATAGGGATCGTGAAGGTCTTCTAAGCTTGGTTGTAAGAAAGTATGCAATTCTTCCGCCGAATGGATGCCACGTTCATACAGCAACTTAGCTGCTACCGAGTCCACTCCTTCTTTTTTAGCAATTTTGATAAATTGTTCATCAGAAAAACCGGTCAATAATTGCCAGTCATAATTGGGTTTTATCACGTTTTTTACTCCTTAATACTCAAAATCACAAGTAACCTGTAACTTTTCCGAGTATAAACTATCTTTCTATTATATCATTTTCCAAGAAAAATGGAGCAAGGTAAGACCGAAACAGAATGTCGTTCCCTTGCTCCATGAAGAACTAATAGTGCAATTTATAATAAAGGTGAAATAATTCGCAGTAGGGCTCCTCCCAAACGCTTATACCAAGAGTACGTTTTATGGAAGGTTAGAAGGTTAATTTGCTGTGATTTTTTGAAGGAATGAGTAAAGTCATCCTTAATAGCTGCCAAAACTGCCGAGTGATTGTAAATATAGAGACCGCACTCAAAATTAAGATAAAAAGAGCGAAAATCCATATTCACCGTACCAACAGTAGCTTTCTTATCATCGACCAAAACAACTTTGGAATGGACAAACCCAGGCTGGAATTCAAAGATTTCAATTCCTGCTTCCAAGTAAGTCGGAAAATCAGTACGAGCAGCCAAATAGGCTGATTTTTTATCATAGATGTGCGGGAGCAGAATGCGAACCTCGACTCCACGCTTCGCAGCATAAGTCAAATTATCAATCATTTCATCATCCAACACTAAGTAGGGTGTCATGATATAAATATAATCCGTTGCCGACTGAATCATGTCTAGGCAGACTCGTTTGGCTACCTCATCTCCATCAAATGGATTCTCGCCATACGGAAGGAAGAAACCTTCAGCATCAACGGTTTCCGTCTCTAAATCTTTATGCGTTTTGAGGTATTTTAGGTCATTTGTCTCTGTCTTTTCATTGTAATTCCACATTTGAAGAAACATCAACGTAAAGTTTGCCACAGCTTCTCCCCTAATCATAATCGCCGCGTCTTTCCAGTAACCAAAACGCACTTTCTTGTTGATGTATTCATCTGCGATATTAATGCCACCAGTAAAGGCAACCTTTCCATCAATAATCGCAATTTTTCTATGGTCACGGTTATTTTGCACCGTAGATAAGGCTGGGATAATTTGAGAAAATACTTTGGCTTTTATCCCATATTTTCTCAAGGTTTTATAGTAATTATAGGGAAGATTGGTCAGTGAATTCATCCCATCATACATAAAACGAACTTCCACCCCTTGCGCTGCCTTTTCCTTCAAAATGTCAAGTATGGAATCCCACATATATCCCATATCGACAATAAAGTACTCCATGAAAATATACTGCTCTGCCTTTTTCAATTCTTCTAGTAGAGCTTCAAATTTTTCCTGACCTGTCGAAAAATAGACGGCATCCGTATTGGTATGAATTGGGTAGCCAACGTACTCACTCATGAAGTGAGCTAATTTCAGTTGCTCCTTATCTTCCCGCTCTAATGCCTTCATGACCTTTTCAGACGTCTTGCTATACTCCCGAAGTCTTTGGGCTTGCTTATGAAAATTTTTACGATAGCGTTTGGTTTCGATGTTGGACTGCAAAATAAAATAGAATAGAGCACCAAAAATCGGAATACCAATGACAAAAACAATCCAGGTTAACTTAAAACTGGTATTCATCGGTCTATTGATGATTGAAATAGCTACAAAAATCGAAAAAATTTGCAAAACAATCAATAAAGCAGGCATATAGGTAGCTGCCGAACCTACCAACCATAGAATAAGGAAAATGGTTAGAACGATCAAACTAATGACGATAAAGGTCCGACTGTATATAATTTTCCAAAGTTTTTCCATACATCTCTCCCTTATTTTTTTACCATTATAACAGATTTTAGTTCATTATCCTACTAATTATCGCAGTAGATTTCTCGCAGTTCTTACTTGAAAACAGCACCCCTATCTCCTACATCATAAAACACCGACATAGACCGGTGTTTTACTTATATATATTATCTGTCAAAATTTCTACGGTTTACCGTAACGTAAACCCATAGCATTGATAGCGACAATAACCGTCGATAGACTCATGAGCACGGCCGCCAATAAAGGATCCACCATAATGCCCATGCTTGGATAAAGGATTCCAGCAGCTAAAGGAATGGCAATGATGTTGTATCCTGCCCCAAACCAGAGATTTTGCCTCATTTTGCGGATGGTTGTCTTGGCAATGCTCAACATATCCAAGACTGCTGATGGATTGGATTGAACCAAGACCACGTCTGCAGAGTGAATGGCAACAGAAGTTCCTGCGCCAATGGCAAAGCCTAAATCTGCCGTCGCTAGAGCAGGCGAATCATTGACCCCATCGCCGATGAAAAGAACTGCCCCACGCGCCTGATAGTCCTTGACCAGTTTTGCCTTATCCTCTGGTTTAAGTTCAGCTCGGTAATCCTCTATGCCCAACTGACTGGCCACTTTTTGTGCGGTAGCTGGATTGTCACCCGTTAACATCACAGGACTAATACCCTGCGCTTTCAAGCCTGCTACAAAATCTTTAGCATCTTCTTTTATCTGGTCTCCCAAGGCTACAAATCCCAAGACCACATGATCAGTCACCAAAAAACTCACGGTTAGACCCAAATCAAGATAGGGAGCAATCACGTCCTGATCCACTGACAAACCTATTTCCTGCAGACCTTTGTAGGACATGATTTCATAAACCCTTCCATCCAAGACTCCTCGAATCCCACTACCAGGGATATTCTCAACCTGCTCTACTTGATAGGAATGTTGACCTGCCGCCTCCACTATGGAAAGGGCAATTGGGTGGGTTGAATGAACTTCTAGGGCTGCCATTTTGGCCAGCACATCCGCTCCCTCAACCAAATCTTGACTGTGGCGAACTTGAAATTTTCCGTCGGTCAAGGTTCCGGTCTTATCCATCAAGGCAAACCGAATCTGGTTAACCTGTTCAAGAGCTGTTCGGTTCTGAACCAAAAGACCATTTTTTGAAGAAATCGTGGTCAAACGCGCCACAACAAGAGGGATGGCTAAACCAAGGGCATGCGGACAGGCAATGACAAAAACAGAAACTGCCATCATCAAGGCAAAGGCAAGATTAGCCGTCATGGTCCAATAAATAAAGGCCAAAATCCCCACAATTAAAGCTGCATAGAAGAGCCAAGAGGCTACGCGGTCAGCCATATTTTCAAGCTTGGATTTCTGGTTTTGCGCTTGACGGACCATTTCGGTCACCTCCGCCAAAAAGCTGTCCTTACCAAGAGTGGTCACTTCCATTTCAAAGGGCGTGTTTTGATTGAGCGAACCACCGAATACTCTATCTCCTGCCTCTTTTTTGACAGCTCGAGATTCCCCAGTAATCATGGATTCATCAATATGAGCAACACTCAAAATCTTACCGTCAGCCGGAATTTTTTCATTTTCCTTGACTAGGAGGAAATCCCCAATCTGCAAGTCCTCTACCGCAACATCTGTCCCATCCTTGAGATGGGCTTTTTTCGGAATGAGAGAGGCCAAGTCTTTCAGGGCATCGCCTGCTCCCATAACCGCCTTCATCTCAATGATATGCCCAATCAGCATAATGACAATCAGCGTAGACAACTCAAACCAAAAGTTCATGCTTTCTTGTCCCAATAACGCTAAAATGGTCGCATAAACGGAGTAAAGATAGGAAACAATAATCCCCATGGAAATCAGGGTCATCATTGCCGGTTTTTTAGCTCGCAACTCCCCTCTAGCTCCGTTAAAGAAAGGTGTTCCTGAGTAGAAGAAGATAATAGAACCTAGTATCAGCTGGACAAGTTCAACACCCGGAAAACGTAAGAGAGTGAAACCTGCAATTGGAGAAATGGCCAGTAGGGGAATCATGACTGCCACTGCGACTTTGAGTTTTGTATTCATATCCCCCATGTGCATCATGTGCCCACCATGCTCCATCATGTCATGGTCATGCCCTTGGTGATGCTGATGAGCATCATGAGTATGATGAGAATGATGACTGATGTCAGAGCCCCCTACATGATGATGGTCGTGATGGACGTGATGGTCAGAATGATGATTGGCGTGAACCCCCTCTTCATGAGGATGCTCCTGCTGATGAGAATGATGGCTGGTCTGACCAACTTCCTCAGAATGCATCATATGTTGGTGTTCCTGCTTATTTTCTTTTGAATAGTTCATAAGATAACTCCTATTTCTGTCTACATTTGTAATCGATTTATAATTATAGTTTACACTTGTAGTCAAAAAATGTCAACCGATTAGATCAAAAAAAACCTAGAATGGCATTAATCCATCTAGGTCATATTATGTGTTCACTTTTCTTTATTTCAAATTAAAGACCGTACTGGCCAGATAATCAGCCAGTCTCGGAAAAAGAGTATATAGCTTATGAGCAGCTGCTAGTGACCAAGGCAGATTGATGTCCCGTTTCTTCGTCCCCATAGCTGAAACAATCTTCTTGGCAACATAGTCTGGCTGGAGCAGAAAAGCCTTGACGCTCTCTTGATAGCTTCCATCCGGGTCAGCCTGATCGAAAAAGCTGGTTGCGATTGGACCTGGATTGACCGTAGTAACTGTCACACCATACTGGGCTAATTCCAAGCGAATGGTATTGGAAAAACCCATAGCTGCAAACTTGGTCGCCGAATAAACTGAGGACTTGCTTGAAGCAATCAAGCCTGACATGGAAATGATATTGATCATCTGCCCGCTCCGTCTGGCCTTCATTCGTTTACCTACTAAACGGCACATGGTCATCAGAGCAAAAGTATTGATGTCAAACATAGCCTGCACCTGCTGGCTGGAAAAATTCTCAAAATCATCGTAAATGGCATAGCCAGCATTATTGACCAAAATATCAATCTGACCAAACTGACTATCCAGTTCATCAAAAAATGCCGTCAGAGCTATTTCATCTCGGATGTCCACATCAAAGACAGCCTTTTTTTCATGGTAAGCATAGAGTTGCTCGATTTTTTCGGCATCACGACCTAGTAAAATCAAGAAATCATCCTTCAGCAAGGGCACCATTTCCTGCACCAAACCACCAGAAGCACCTGTGATTAGAATGGTTCTCATAGCTCAATTTCCTCTAAATCCTTGACAATATGAACCTGCTCGAAAATAGTACGTGCATCTTTCCGTAATTGACTAATATCCTTTGATAAAAATCGTGGACTGATGTGGTTGAGCAAGAGCTGTTTGACACCAGCATCCTTGGCAACCTGCGCCGCCTCCATATTGGTCGAATGCCCATGCTTTCGAGCAATCTTCTCATCGCCTTTTCCGTAAGTCGCCTCATGCACCAGCACATCAGCATTGACAGCCAGACGGACACTAGCATGACACTTGCGCGTATCACCAAGAATGGTCACCACCTTACCAGGCCGAGGAGGAGAAATATAGTCGCTGGCAATGATTTCCCTGCCATCCTCCAAGGTCACATTTTGACCATTTTTGATTTTTCCAAAAAGGGGACCAAATGGTACACCTGCCGCGCGCAGTGCCTCTGCATCCAATGTCCCTTCCAAATCTTTTTGGATGATACGATAGCCGACACAAGGAATGGTATGGTCCAGTTTTTCAGCGAATACCGTGAATTTGTCAGTCTCTAAGACCTGACCGACTGTATCAACATCAAACTCATGAAAATGAATGCGATATGGTAGGCGTGTTCCTGATACTTTAAGACTTGCCAAGACAAAGGAACGGATGCCAACAGGACCGTAAATATCAATATCAGTCTGCTCCTCACTCGACTGGAAAGAACGGCTAGACAAAAAACCTGGCAGTCCAAAAATATGGTCTCCGTGCAGGTGAGTGATAAAGATTTTTGCGACCTTACGTGGGCGGATAGTTGTTTCCAAAATTTGATTTTGAGTTCCTTCGCCACAGTCAAATAACCAAACTTGATTGATTTCATCCAAGAGTTTCAAGGCCAAACTGGATACATTTCGAGCCTTGGAGGGCTGACCAGCCCCCGTACCTAAAAATTGAATTTGCATTGTTTACTTTCTAATGTTTTATATATAAAATTGCAGAGCGACCCGACCAGACATAGTAATACTGACCAGCATATCCGTCCGCCACTTCAAGCACTTCTTCCTGATTAAAGCCTGAAATCTTGACCAAACCTTCTGTCGTCTCCACTTTGGTCAAAAGGTAGTCAGTAGCGACCTCCTCTAGCTCAGCATCCTTAAAGGGATTGGCTTTCATAAAAATCTTGCCCTCCTCCACAAAGACGACATAGTGGGGAAAGACTTGGGCGATTTCAAAGAGTAGGCTATCTGTCACTTCCTCGTCTTGCTCCGAAAAGACCTGAGCCAGACCATCCGCTGACACATAGGCAAATCCGAAAGACTTACCTGATAAGTTGAGGCGGACAAAGGGCTTGTCTTCTTCAAAGCTGGGTTCTTTTGGAAAAAGGCAGAGCTGCTGAGAAAGAATGAGATAGTAGTTCGTCGCCTCTTCTGCTCCTTGTTTCTGGTAGATTTCCGCAAAATAAGCGTTGATAACTGAAGGCGGTGGCGTGATAAAATCTAGTTTTTGTTGGTCAGTCAAATCAGCTAATTTCTTAGCCAGATAGACCTTGTCCAGACTGGTAAAGCCACCGTATTTGATTGCCAAATCAAGATAATCCGTCATAAAATTCTTCCAACTTCCATTTATTGCTGGAAGCGATATAGCCCGACACCACTTCCACATCCTCTTCGTAGGTTCGATTTTCAATCAGGGCTAGAGTAGCTAAATCATGCAATTTATAAGATTCAGCAAGTGGAACCCTGACCTCAAATCGTTCAAACATGGTCTTAATCTTGGCCAAGACCATCATCTGTATATGGCCTTTGGCATTGTCATCCTTAGCGGACAGCATGACATGAGGAAACTGACTGGGGGTAAAGCTGTCGTCCGTCTTGTCCAGCTTGTTGTAGAGGGCTAGACGCGGAATGTCCAGCATATCCAAGTCTTTTAGAATATCCAAGACTACCAGCTCCTGCTCGCTGTGATTGGGGTCAGAAGCATCGATGACATGGAGCAAGAGGTCCACATTCATGGACTCCTCCAAGGTGGATTTGAAGGCAGAAATCAACTCAGTCGGCAGGTCCTGAATGAAACCAACCGTATCGGTCAAGGTCACGTTGAACTTATCTGCCAAGTTAATCTGCTTGGTCGTGGCATCAAGTGTCGCAAAGAGCTCGTCTGCCTCGTACTGTCGCTTGTCGGTCATGGTATTCATAATGGTGGATTTACCAGCATTGGTATAGCCAATCAAGCCGATTTTGAACACGCCTGATTGCAGACGGCGTTCACGGACAGTCGCTCGGTTTTTCTCCACCGTTTTGAGTTGGCATTCGATGTCGTGAATCTGATTGCGAATACTTCGACGATTGAGCTCCAACTGGCTTTCACCTGGTCCACGAGAGCCGATACCACCGGCCTGACGGCTGAGCATGATACCCTGTCCAACCAAGCGTGGCAACATGTACTTGAGCTGGGCCAAGTGGACCTGCAGTTTCCCTTCGTGGCTCCGTGCCCGCATGGCAAAAATATCCAAGATTAACTGCATGCGGTCGATGACCTTAACCCCCAGAATCTCCTCCAAATTGATATTCTGACGGGGCGTCAGTCGGTTATTGACAATGACGGTATCAATCTCATCAGCTTCGACCATCTGGGCAATTTCTTCTAGTTTCCCTGAGCCGACAAAGGTCTTGCTGTCGTATTTTTCACGTTTTTGAGTGTAGACTCCCTTGACCAGAGCGCCTGCTGTTTTAGCCAGACTTGCCAACTCCTCCATGGACATGTCAAAGTTGTCTGTCTGCTGTAATTCCACTCCGACCAGGAGGGCACGTTCTTGTTCTTTCTGTGTTTCAATCATTTAAAAATTCCTCCACGGCGGTGAAAATCTGCGACTTGTAATCTGGCTCGCCTACTGAATAAAAGGGAACCTGCATCCGATTTCTGAACCAAGTCAATTGGCGTTTGGCAAAGCGGCGGCTATTTTGCTTGACCTTATCAACTGCTTCTTCTAGGCTGATTTGATCTGCTAAGTATGGGAAAAACTCCTTGTAGCCAATTCCCATAGCAGCTTGAGCTTCTGGGTGTTCATGGTAGAGCCAGCTGACTTCATCTAGTAAGCCAGCCGCCATCATCTTATCCACTCTCTGATTGATGCGGTCGTAAAGAACCTGTCTGTCATCCATCAGACAGATGTAAAGAGGCTCATATTCTGACTCTGTATTTTCTAAGTTCTTTCCAAATTTTATCAATTCTAACCCACGAATGATTCTCCGACGGCTGTTTCCCTCGACCATCAAACCTGCCTGCTCTGCCATTGTTTCCAAAACCTCGTCAGACAAGCAGTCGAGTTCCGCTCGATAAGCCAGAACTTGCTCCTGATCAACCTGCCCGCCCAGATGGTAGCCTTCCAGTAGACTTTGGATATATAGGCCTGTTCCACCCACGATAATAGGCAGCTTGCCACGACTAGTAATGTCGGTAATTAGGGATTTGGCTTCTGCTACAAATTCATAAGCCGAATAGCCCTCGGTCACATCTCGGACATCAATCAAGTGATGCACCGCAGCAGCCTGCTCTTCTGGGTTAGCCTTTGCCGTACCAATATCCAGTTTGCGATAGACTTGCTGGCTATCACCGCTGATAATTTCTCCATTGTAGCGCTGGGCCAATTCAATTCCTAAAGCAGTTTTTCCTACCGCAGTTGGTCCAATGACCACAATAACTTTAGTTTTCATCTTTTTCCTTGAAAATATTTTGTTTTTTCGCTAAAATCTATTATAACACAAGTAAAGGAGAAATAACTATGGCTAAAGGTTTTGGTAAAGGTTTCTTAACAGGTGTTCTTTCTACTGTTGCTCTTGCAGCAGGTGCAGTCTTCACCGTTCACAAAACAATCATTGAACCAGAAGAAAAGAAAGAAGCCTTCATTGAGGAAAATCGTAAAAAAGCTGCTCGTAAACGTGTAGCACACTAATTTTTTACAATTGCTCAGGACAATAAGCTGAATTTAATACTCAATGAAAATCAAAATCAAACTAGGCGACGAAGATGAAGATAGAACTGAAGTTCATCAAATCAAGTCAACAACGTTTGAGTTTGATTTTCGAAGAGTATAAGTTCATTGTCCATAAGTATAAAATCCTACCTCCTCTGTGACGGTAGGATTTTTTTACGTACAGTTTCATTTTCAAAAACTTAAAAATAAATGTTTAGGACATGTGAATACATTGTTGTTACAGGAAAATCAATTTTTAAATATGTCAATGCAATGTATTTGAGTATTTTTGCATTTTAAACTATGTTAATTCAATGCATTTGCGTATTTTTACATTTTAAACTATGTCAATTCGATGCATTTGCGTATTTTTACATTTTAAAACATGTCAATTCAATGCTGTGGTTTATTTTAAATGTTTAAAATATATCATTTAACTATTTTGATGCATTTTACAGTTTTAATGACCTAATCACACTTTCTGAATTCCTATTAGAATTTCTAATACTCAATGAAAATCAAAAACAGACTAGGCGACGCAGATGCAGATAGAACTGAAGTTCATCAAATCAAGTCAACAACGTCTGATTTTGATTTTCGAAGAGTATAAAGTTTTCTAGTCTACTCGTCAACGATAACAGATATAAAAAAGGCTGGCAGTTGCCAACCCATACATTTAGACAATGATATCTTCTTTTTCGATCAGAACAATAGTCCACATCATGGCAAGAGTCACGACTGCAAGTGCCAAAATCAGAGGCATCCAACTTCCAAACAGAGGAAAGCTATAACCAAGAAGACCTGGTCCAAAGGCAGCAATGAGATAGCCACCGGTCTGCACCATGCCTGATAACTGGGCAGTAGCCTGGCTACTGCTAGTTTTCAAGGTAAAGCCCAACATCATATAGGGGAAAAGGGCAGCGTTTGAAAAACTAAGTATAACATGAAGAATACTCCAGAGTATAAAATTACTTGGTAAGAATGTCATCAAAGCTAGACCTAGAAGAGTTGCGGATGATGTTCCTAGCATAATGTTCCGACGCATTTCCTTAGTCTGACGTGATAAAATTGCTGGTATAATCATGGACATTGGAATGGCAGTCAAGTTAAAGATTCCTGCCATCAAACCAGCTTCAGCCTTGGTAAAACCCACCGACTGGGAAATAGTTGGTAACCAAGTAATCTCTGTATAGTAGAGGACTGATTGCAACCCACCAAATATCAAAAAGGCAATGGCAGCCTTGTTCTTCCATAGAGAACCTGTCTGTTGTTGCTGTTTTTTTGTCTCAAAACGATGGTTGTTTTTAACGTTTGGCAACCAAATTAGAAAGGCAAGAAAGACGATTGCCGTAATCAAATAGATAAACACTTGCCAAGAAGTTGCCGTAACTATTGGAACTGCAATCATAGCCGCTACTGTTGCTGCAACACCCATCAAGGTAATATAAATCGTTGTATAAAAACCAATTTTCTTAGGGAAATTTGCTGCTACCAAACTTGGTAAGAGAACATTGATAAAGGCAATGGTTGCCCCAACTAGCACAGTACCAACAAATAAAAGGGGGAGACTAAACACTCGTATCCCTGAACCAAGGACCATGACTAAGAGAACCAAAGCCATCAATTTTTCCATCCCAAATTTCGCGGCTAATTTTGGTGCTAGTGAGGAACACAATGCAAACATGATAAGCGGGATTGATGTTAGAATCCCAAGCGAACTAACTTCCACACCCAAACTAGTCGCAATATCTGTAAGGATGGATGGCAGGGCCGTAAAAGGGGCTCGCATGACGACTCCTAACATTACAATTCCTGCAATGATGAAGGGGGATTGTTTTTTCATTTTCAATTCTCCTAATATATATAACGTTCGGAATTTACACTCTTTTGATTATAACATACTTGACAAACGATAGAAAGGGATTTCTCTATTTTATTTTGTTATAGTTTTTAACTATGGATTTGACCAAAAAATAACTATTTTTCAAATGAGACTTTCTAGGTTAGAATAGGTTCATCACAAATCGAAAGAGAGATTTTACATGACAACATCAAGATTTCAATTAGTCGGCTCACTACTTCGTCCATCTGCTTTAGGAGAATTCAAACGTCAAATCGAAGCTCGTGATGACATCAAATACCCATTCTATGATGACTTCGATGGGTACAAAGAAACCGAAACTTCACTCATCCAAGAAATTGTTGCAGAACAAAAAGAAAACGGTTTGGATATTGTGACAGATGGTGAATTTGGTCGTTCAATGTGGCACTTAGACTTTCTCTGGGGTTTTGAGGGAATCGAACGCTACATTGCTGAACATGGCTATCCTTTTAAAGACCACGATGGGCAACCATACGAAACACGTAAGGATATCGGCCTCCGCATCACTGCACCACTTTCATCAAAAAATCATCACTACATTGATATCTACAAACAAGTGAAAGAATTAGCTGGGGAAACTGTAACGAAACAAACTATTTTTGGGCCGGCCCACGCCTTTAATGAATTGACAATTTTCAATGGACAAGTTGGACCTGATCAAGTTTACAAGACTCGTGATGAATTGAAAGATGGTCTCATCGCTGCTTATAAAGAATTTTTAGACCAATACAAGGCTGCTGGAGGTCAGATTATCCAGTTTGACGATTGCCTCTGGGAATTGTTTGATCCTGCTAATCCTGTGCCATTCTTGCCACAAGATGACCCAGAAGCCCTAGGCCCCCTTGCAGATGAATTTATCGCCATCAACAACGCTGTCGCAGACTATGGTCATGAGATTGGATTAGCTGTTTGGACGCACAACTGCCGTGGTAACTATGAAAGCCGCTCAGCAGCTGGCGGAACTTACGAAGCTATTGCTGAAAAATTCCTGCGTGACCAAAAATACGATCGATTCTTCCTTGAGTGGGATGATGAACGTGCAGGTGATTTAAAAGCTTTGGAAAGCTTGCGTGATAAGAATGTCGAAGTCGTTCTTGGTCTACTTTCAAGTAAAACTTCTGATTTGGATGATGAAGAACGTGTTTATAAATTACTCGAGGAAGCAAGCAAGATTATTCCAAAAGAGCGTCTCTACTTGTCACATCAATGCGGATTCGCTTCATGTGATTCAGGTAATGAATTGGCCATCCCGCAACAGTGGGCAAAAATTAAACAAGGCCAAGAAATTGCAGAGAAGTTTTGGTCTTAAGCCACTTCTTGTTATTCGTGCATAAAAGCCCCACCATTTGGCAGGGCTTTTATTTGTTTGTTAATCAATCCTAATATAGCAAAGGTGCCAACAGTAAAATCACAAGTAAGGCTAACAAATGCCCAACTGTCACTAGGATAAACGAATACTTGAGTCCTCGTTTCATACTTAATTTCGAAAGATTGTGGAAGGTAATCATCACACCAGACTGAGGCACAACTGTCAAGATAGCTGATGCAACAACTACTACACGATGCAGCAACTCTGGATTAATCCCCATTTCCAAATAGGCAGGGAGGAAATTACTTGAAGCAATACCTACCGCACCAGAAGATGAACCGATAATACCACTAACCAATGCTGTCGAAACAGATAAACTGATCAGCGGTGATCCTGGTATTTGTTGAATCCATTCTTGAATGACTGCAAAACCTGCTGACAAGGTTAACACCGTCCCAAATGCTACGGTACTAGAAGTTGCAAAAGCAGGCACTATAGATGCTGTTGTCGCAGCATTCAAAATTTCTTTTTGATTTGGCAGATATGGATAAAAAATCAAGGCTGATAGAAGGATAGAGACCAACAAGCCAATTGCCAGGACATTCGGAGTTTTACTCATTAGGAAAATCGTCCCAATAAGACTGAATAGAGGCAAGACTGATAAAAATAGATTTGGTGTCTTATCAGCTACCACTACTGCAGTTTCATCCTCTTCTTCCGTATACGTCTCTCCATTTGCTAGACTTTTCTTGAGGCAGTAGGCCATGTAGAGCAAGCCAAATATTAATAGCGTCAAGCTGGCTGCCAAACTGATAACAGGTGCCGCGGTCAAGCTAGTTCCCAAAACTTTTGTCGGAATGACATTCTGGATGGAAGGTGCCCCAGGAAGAGTTGTCATCGTATAAGTACCTGCTCCCAAAAAGACAGGAAGCGGAAAAAGTGCCCAGTTGATATTCAACTCTTTAAAGAGGGGGCGTGAAAGGGGAAGCAAGGTAAAAATGACTACAAAAATACTCACACCACCATAGGTCAGAATGGAAGCAATCAAAGTGATGGCTAACAAACCCTTATAGGGACTATCTTTTCCCATTACTTTCAAAATACTATTGGCTATGGTCTGGGTAGCTCCACTTGCTTCCATGTAACGTGCCAAAATTGAGCCCAGCATAAAGATAGTAAAGTTATTAATTAAAAAGCCTGCTAGACCAGTCATATAGGACTTCTCCTGTCCTAACATGACCTCTAACACATTCATTTGATTGGTCAAAATAATAATCAGACTAGCCAACGGGGCAGCAACAATTACATGTAAATTCTTTGCCGTCCAATAAATAATAGCCACTACGGCCAGTAAAACTCCTAAAATTGCTAAAATTTCCATAGTTCTCCTTAGTTTCCCTTTTTAGTCAAGGGAGATTTTTTTAATGTCTGACGTATCTCCTAAATTACTTACTAGCTCTTCTACCCTTTGACCAAGACTTGGATGTCGATAATCTGCTGCAATATCAGCCAGTGGTAAAAGAACAAATGCTCTTTCATGGGCGTACGGATGGGGAACAATCAGATTCTCTTCTTGAATCTTCTCCTCACCCCAAAAAATAATGTCTAAATCGATGGTACGTTGGCCCCACTTTTCAATCCTGACCCGATCCAGATCCAGTTCAATCTGCTGGCAGACAGCTAAAAAGTCCTGGGCAGATAAATCTGTTTCAACCTGACAGGCTAAGTTGAGGAAATCAGCCTGGTCCGTCTTGCCCCAAGCTGGAGTTTCATAAATATTGGAAACTAAGCCAAGCTGGCAACCTGGATGACTGGCTAATTTGTCTAGGGCTGCCTGTAAATAGGCTTTCCGATTGCCCATGTTCCCTCCGATACTGAGATAGGCTAGATGCTTCATGGTCGTTCACGCTCCAATTCAATTCCGACAGAATCATAGTGTCCAGCAATAGGCGGATTCTCCTTGTAAATGGCCAAGCGAATCTTCTCCACCTTTGGAAATTGATCAAAAATCTCCTGACAAATAACACCTGCTACTTTTTCAATGAGGATATAGGGTTTGCCTTCCACAACTGCTTTAATGGTTTCAAAGACCATACCGTAATGAACTGTGTCTTCTAAATTGTCAGTTTGTGAAGCTGCTGTCAGGTCAACAAACAAATCACAGTCAACTGTGAAAATTTGACCAAGAACTTGTTCTTCTTTGAAGGCACCATGGTAGCCGTAGAAACGGCATTTATTAAGTGAAATCTTATCCATGTTTTCCTCCCTTGGTCAACTGTTCCCAGACCTTAACAATGTCACGGTTGGCAGCGACATTGTGGACACGGACCATTTTGCAACCTTTTTGAACTGCCCAGGCAGAAAGGGCAGCAGTAGCTTGGTCACGGTCTGTCGGTAAGCTATTTCCCCCTAGCAGATAATCCACCACGCGCTTACGAGATATTCCAAATAGAACAGGGTAACCTAGACCAGTAATTTGATCCAAACCTTGTAAGAGATCTAGATTATGTTGGACATTCTTAGAAAAGCCAAATCCTGGATCCAACCAAATCTTGTCTGCAGCTATACCAGCATCCAAAGCAGCTTGAGCTCGTTCAGCTAGAAAGTTTTTGACCTCTCCAACAACATCCACATAACTTTCTTCTTTCTGGTTGTGCATGAGAATAATTGGTACCTTGTACTCCGCAGCCAGTGCTAACATATTTCCGTCATAAAGTCCTGCCCAGACATCATTTAAAATATCTGCGCCTGCTTCAAGCGCTGCTCGTGCTGTACCTGTTTTATAGGTATCGATGCTGACAAGACAGTCATAGTTTTCTTTGATAGCGCGGATAATCGGAACCACGCGAGCAATCTCGTCTTCTTCAGAGACAAAGCTCGCACCTGGACGAGTGGACTCACCACCAACATCGATGACAGTCGCGCCGTCTGCTAATAATTTTCCAACCTGAACTAAGGCTGCTTCTACTTCATTATAGTTACCGCCGTCAGAAAAGGAATCTGGGGTCACATTGAGAATCCCCATAATGCTTACTTGATGGGCTAATCGTTCAATAGACATAGAACCTCCTATTTATTGTGAATCATGGATAAGAGTTCACGGCGTAAGATGGCATCTTCCTTGTATTTGCCAAGGGCAACGGTCGTAACCGTCTTGCTACCTGGCTTACGAATCCCGCGCATACTCATGCACATGTGCTCTGCTTCGACCATGACAAAAACACCTTCTGGTTCAAGGGCATCTTGAAGCGCATGAGCCACCTGATGAGTTAAGCGTTCCTGCAATTGAGGGCGACGACTTGCCACCTCAACAGCACGCGCTAACTTACTCAGACCTGTCACACGCCCTTTACTCGGAATATAGGCAACATGGGCAATGCCGTAGAAGGGCACCAGATGGTGTTCACACATAGAATGAAAAGGAATATCCTTGACCAATACAACCTCTTCATGTCCTTCTGAAAATACAGCTGTAAATTGGTCTTTAGGGTCCTCTTGTAGGCCGTTAAACATCTCCAAATACATCTTGGCTACACGTTTTGGCGTATCCAGCAATCCCTCACGGTTTGGGTCTTCTCCTAATAATTCCAATAATTGGTAAATAGTTTGTTCGATTTGTTCTTGTTTTGACATAATACACCTTAAATAGTTTGATGTTCTTATTATACCGTAAAATCCCCTTTCAGAAAAGGGTTTCCATCACTTGATAGCCACAACTGTCCCCGACCAATTTTCATCTAGCCCATACCCATCGACTAGCTTTATGGTATAATGGAGGAAATGATTTTCAAGGAGCTACTATGACCAAAAAACCTGTCCAACTAGCGACGATTTGCTACATTGATAATGGCAAAGAATTTCTCCTACTCCATCGCAATAAAAAAGAAAACGATGTCCACCAAGGAAAATGGATTGGGGTCGGTGGCAAGTTGGAACCTGGTGAAACTCCACAAGCCTGTGCCATTCGCGAGGTCTTTGAAGAAACAGGACTGACCGTCACCAAGCATGCCCTCAAAGGGGTCATCACCTTTCCAGACTTTACTCCAAACACTGACTGGTACACCTATGTCTTTAAGATAACTGGCTTTGAGGGAAACCTAATAGAATGCAACGAAGGAGATTTAGAATGGGTTCCTTATGACCAAGTGCTCTCCAAACCAACTTGGGAAGGCGATCGGCATTTTCAAGAATGGCTCTTGGAAAACCGTCCATTCTTCTCTGCCTGCTTCCGCTATGATGGGGACAAACTGCTGGATTACAGCGTTGATTTTTATGAAGAATAATCTAAGAACCTCTTTTCACAAGTGAAACAGAAAAAGCCCTTGGAAGTCCTGGGCTTCTTTGCTATTACAAATATTTCTTCTTAGGCATTTGTTTATTCAATACGACATCCAAGGGACCTGCTGATAGGACTGTATCGACCAGTTGCTTATCTGTAATGGTCTTGTCGAGGAGGACTTGGTATTCTAAGACAAGGGCTTCTTTTTTCTTTTTATATTTGAGGGACATTAAATCTGACTGCTTGCATGAACTGCCAAATTGTTGTTCAAAAAATTGGTCATAGTTGAAGTCAATCGGTACAGTTACCAAAAGATGGCAACGATTTTGATTGACTTGCACAAAACTACTATTTTCAAAAATAAGGATACATACCGATAAAACAAGAGTCATAAAGATCGCCAAACCTAGGAATCCCATACCCGTTGCCAAACCGATTGCCATCGCTAGCAAGATAGCCAACATTTCTTTTGATGAACCCGCGGCAGAACGGAACTTAATCAAACTAAAGGTCCCTGCAACCGCAACACCTGCACCCAAGTTACCATTTACCAAGGCAATGATAACAGCAATTAGGGTTGGCATTAGGCTTAATGTAATGACGAATTCTTTCGTATAATTGGCTTTGTATAGTAAAATGAAACAAAAACAGTACATTTGTGGTATAATGTATTTATGGCATATTCATTAGATTTTCGTAAAAAAGTTCTCGCATACTGTGAGAAAACGGGCAGTATTACTGAAGCATCTGTTAT
>NZ_JAOTGJ010000031.1:0-23699 GCF_044427225.1 Streptococcus sp. 2022WUSS037
GGGCATTAGTCAAGTAATTATAGCACTAACCTGAACGAAGTTCAGCGAACGTCTTTAGACGTCGCTGGAGAGAAACGGCTTACAGCCGGTGTACAAGCCACCCGTTTTCACGGGTGGTTATGACTATAGAAAATCATTGTCCTTATCCTCAAACCAGTTTCTTCTCCTAGCCCTTGATAACTCCAGATGAGTTGAAAAACTTCCCACTGTGAATGCACTATAAAGACAAATCACAAATTTCTCTAACCAATTCATTTGCTCTATATACTCTTCAAAACAACAATAAAAATAATGTTTTTGTAGTGGCTCTAAGGCTTTTAAACGCGCTCTAATATCAGCAGCATATTTTTTATTTATATCATGATAAGTTTTTGAATAATAAGGGTCATTTTCAATATCAGTATAAAATGTTGCCATTACACAATCATGAACACTAATATAATAGCCTTCTATTATTGCTCGCCTAGCAAAAAATATCAAAGCTATGAAAGAGGCAATAAATGCAAGTACGCCCCCAATCATATCCCAAAATTCAGACGCATACAAATTGCCAGAGATTGCATAGTTAAAACTGAAAAGTAAAACCACAAAAAGAATTATCCAAAATAAACCTTTAACGATAAAATCCGTTGCAAATGACCTATGTTGCCATTTTTGTTTAATTTTCAAATGTATCTCCTTATTATTGATATATTTAACAAATTGTATAGATTGTCGTTGTTCCAGCAAATACATCCACTTCTTCGCTATAAAAACAATTATATTTGTTCATGCTCTAATGGTACAACCGCTAAAGTCTTACCAAGACTTGCCAAAACTTTTAACACTGTATCAAGCTGTGGGCTTGTTTTTCCTGTCTCCATTCTAGCTATAACAGGCTGACTAACACCGCTAAGCTCCTCTAGTTTCTTCTGACTAATGCCCTTTTCATTTCTAGCCTCGATAAGCTCACTCATGATAGCCACGCGCATATCACTTTCTAAAATTTCTTCTTGGCTAAATAATTCAGTTCTAACATCTTTCCAGTTACTACCGATTGCATTATTTTTCATTGTCTGAACCTCTTTCTTTTAAATCTGCAAGTTCACGTTTAGCTTGCTCAATCTCTCTTTTGGGCGTTTTCTGTGTCTTTTTCATAAAATGATGCAGTAAAACAAAACTACCATCCATCCAAGCAACAAATAAAATTCTATCTCTAAGTGGTCTCAGCTCCCAAATTTCAGCATCTAAATGCTTAATATATGGTTCGCCTGCGCGTGTTCCATGTTGGCTTAACAACTCAATATAATCATTAATTTTATTAAGCTTAATTCTGCTATCTTTCCCTTTTTTACTGGCAAGCTCTCGCATATAATCTAAAACAGGCTCATTGCCGTTTTTATCCTTGTAAAAATAGATATTATGCACTATTAGCACCTCTTTCTAATAACAATTATAACCCAAAAGTTATTGTTTGTAAATACTTTTAAGTTATTAAAATAAAAAGCACCTAGTTTCCTAGATGCTAGCACAATAGCCCGGATTCGAACCGTGGCTACCTCTATCAAGGGTGTACTCCTTCTATACTATCCTTTGTGCTTTAGAATATTATATCAAACAGTATTAAAATTTATCAAGTAGCATCAATATCAATCTCTTTGATAAATACCTTTTTCCAATTTCTGATATTATTAGCATTTTTAAAGGATTTCTCATACCAATGTGTACCAGTTCCGGGCGTTGTGTACTTTCTTTTAGCCGCTAATAATTCCTCTTTGTTAGCAAAGAAAAATCGTCGTTGTTTTTCAGAAACAAACCCCTTACGTTTTGGTCCGTAATACTGCGCCCTTGCATAAGGTGGGTTATAGACTATAGAATTTCCAACTACGTGTCCAGATGCTCGCAAATTACCACTTTTCTTTGGAATATATTTGTTAGTATCAAGCATCATTTGGTTCATCATTGCTGCCTTTCCTTTTTGTAAGGATTGTGAACTAAGCTTTTTCTCTATCCCGCCTAAATCTATCTTAACACTAACAGCTTTTCCCATATTATACCTCCTCTAATTTATTATGATATACCCCCATATTAGGTAAAGGTACAATACTAAAATACAAATCAGAATAAGTTTCAAACCATTTATTGAGCTTGGTGTAAGCAACGCTCTGTGATAAGTATAAAATCCGCTGTGCTGCCCCTATGATATTGATATGATTATACACATAAACTTCTTTGATTGTTTCTAGCATATCCTCTGGGCTTGTCTGTACCCTAATATCTGTTATCTGCTTGATAGTAGCGTATTTTTGATATGATAGCATATCTTGACTTTTAGCAGCATCAAACATTTTTCGCTCAAGAACACTATACTTAGGTTGTTCTTTATCTCGCATGAAATACCACTTAAGCCATAAAATCTTCTCTCTATGTATTACAGAAATTCGCTCGATTTTTTTCTTAGTCATTGATACCTCCTAAATTATCAGTCTAATAACTCTAACCATTCATTTTTAGAAATCGTGGTATAAGGCTGAGATGATGTATGATACAAAGGTTCTAAGCCCTTTTTAGTCCTAATATAATCTATATTATCCTCATGAGTTGGAAAATAAATTATTTCTGAAAAATCATCACTTATGCTACGGTTAGTATCATCATCTATGATAATTGACACATCCCACTCATCCCACTTTTTGAGATTTCCCAAAAGTTCAACATCACTAAATAGCTCACCATCAACTTGAAAAAACTCACCTAAGTCATTGTTTCCCTCAACAATGATAAACTCTGGCAAATTTCTACTACTCAATAACTCCTTGAGTTCTCGTAACTCTTTGATTTCCTTTAGATACTTCCTCAATTTCTAACCTCAATTCTTCAATCTGCCTTACGACTCCAAAAATTTCATGTGTTTTATAAGATTGTTCAAGTATAGCCTTAGCGGCCTGAGTTCTTATAAATGGGTTGACCTTACTGTCCATCATAATGTCATTGAGTACAGAAACAGCGTTAGATGATGCTAAATAAAGCATTTGAGTTGTTTTATCCATCATCTCATCTTGCTTTATCCTTAATGTCTTTTTAACCGCTGCTACTTTTAGATACTTATGACCCGTTGCGCGTGATACCCCTGCTTTTTGACACGCTTTTTCTATCGTTGGCTCGGTAAGCATGGCATCTATGAATTTAATTTGCTTGGATGTAAGGCTATCATTTTCATTTCCTGCCACCTATTACCTCCTCATTATCAAAATAAAGGGTTACCCCTTTATTTCCCCTATGCTAGATAGTTCTGCAATTCTGCATCCAACGCCTCTGAATTGCCCTCAACAATCATTTCATGCTGTACTAAATCAATCTTATCTCCGTTAATAAGTAAACCGCCATGGAAATAATCAATTTTTCTATTAAGGAAATGTACTAACTTTTCAAGGCGTTGTTGTTGGTTGAATTGTTCCATGTCAATTTCAATATAAGCAAGGGTAGTATCATTATCCATGATATCTTCTAGTTTTCTAAGAGCTAAAGGTTTATTCTTATACTTTTCAAGATATTCTTGCATTTCTGCTACTGTTAACTTGATACTAGATAACAAACTTAATTCAGCCGCGTCATCTGCTGTAATAGGTTCTTCTTTTGATTTATAGTTTGCTTGTTCAGCGTTTTTTCCTTTTTCTAGTTGCTGATATAGTAGCTGAGCAGTATTTTGGGAGTAGTTTTCACCCTCTTTTTTATATTTCAAAAGTTCTTGTTCTGCATACACTTTCCCAATCAACTGTTTTTGCAACTTATCTTGAAAATCTTCCTGCATGGCAACATAACCACGCATATATTCTAATTTTTTCTTTCCAAATGCCTTGATGTCATCCTTAATTGTTGTTAGTGTCATGTTATCCTCCTTATGTTATGACAATGAAAACAAAAGAGGTATGACAAAAGAGCGTTAAACTCAATTATCATACCTCTGGTTCTTCCAGTCAGTAATGTTAGCATTGTTCTCCAATAGTCACTTCCTTATAAACTAATTGCCCGTCTTGAGCTTTTAGCTTAATACTCCCATGCTCTGGAATTTCAATGTACTTAATTATACCATTTTTTGAGTATAAAACAAAGCCTTTCTCCATCATTTTTAATAATTTATTATCCTTGTTTTCAGTCATGATTTTCTCCTTTATTTCAATTTATTATAATCTGATAGTAGTTAGATGCTTGATACTACTGACTTTTCAACAAATACCAAGCCAACTTACTACCCTTTTTGTTACCCTGTTTGTAAGAATTCGATAGTTTTTCAATTAGTTTTTTTATACCAAGTACCCTATGCTTAATGTTTTGTTTGGTGATGGAAAGCATAGGGGGTTAGGTAGGGTTCTTTTAGTTGTTTTCAAATTGGTTAGATTGCCACGCTTGATTTATTTGGTCAAGGTAAGCATGGCATTATTTCTCAAAGGGGCAATTTCTCACCCCATGAAAAGTGTCTATTTTTGTTTAAGTTTGTAAGTTAATTATCTTAGCTCAACTACTTTTTAGATAAAGAGTAAGGATGTCAAGCACCCATTTGAGCGCGGTTTCCTCTCTTTTTTTATAGCAACACAATATCAAAATGGCATTTTGCGTTTGTCCTCTGCCTCTTGTGGATAGACAAAGACGTTTTTACCCACTCCGTCCATAATGCGACTAACAAGAGCAGGATCGTATGTTTGTTTTAACTGTGCACCTGTTAGGTTAGTGTTGATAATTGTCTTGTCTCGCATATCGAATAACTCGTATAAAAACTCTTGTTTCCAGTTGCTAGCCTCGTTCCCATGATTGCCAAAAGTGGATTCTTTCCCTAAGTCATCTAGGAACAGAAAATCAACCTTTTCGGCTAGTTGCATCACATCTCCACGAGTAACCCCATCTTTTTTATTAAAACCCTGTTGAATGGTCTGAAACATTCGATTGACTGGCAAAAACAAGATGCTTTTAGGTTCTTTGCAGGCTTTCCAATCCTCATTGAGTTTTCTGGCAACGGCTAGAGTTAAATGACTTTTGCCAACTCCTGGCGACCCTTGTATAATTGCGTTTCCTGTACCTGTTTTCTTGAAATAGTATTCATTGAGGAATAAACCAAACTCCTTAGCCTGCATATCTGTCTCATTGCTGATAGAAAAGGTCTTATAGCTGGCAGTTGCCAACTTGGGAGGAATAATACTCTTAGTTTCTAGCACATCATAGGTTTTGGATAAAGTGGCGTTGATTACTGCTATACCGCTCAATTTCTCGTCATCTTTATCTATCTTTTCTTGAATACATACAGGGCAAATGTCTATCCTGTAAGGCTCGGGATAATCAGTTGCCTTTACTTTTTTTATCGACTGCCACCGATACGCTTGGTGCTTGGCGCATAGGTTGTCTGTTATTTCGGTAATTAGTTCGCATTTGCATAAGCACCTCCTAAAAGCCCAGTTCTTCATCTCTGCCTAGCTCTTGGAAAGGTACAGCATTTACTTTTGACTTTCCTCTGTACTTTTCCTCGTGCTGCTTAACTTGCTCTACAGTTCTCAGCCCCTGTCCTTGCCAATTTGCAAGAATTGTCCTAGTATATCTGATTGACTTCCCTGCGTTCAAAATCGTTACTTCAAGAGCGTACAATAGCAATGATTGGCCGTGAATTTTTAACAATTCCTCTACCTCTGCTATCATTGTCCCATTAACCGACATTTCACCAAAAGCCCCTTTGAGTTTTTCAAATATTGGATTTTTGATTTCCTGGTCCTCGTCTTTTTGACTTGACCTAGATTGACTTAAATTATATTGACTTGACTTAGATTGACTTATATTCTGCTGTCCCTCGACTGTCCCTTGGTTGTCCCCTGGTTGTCCCGTATTCTCAGAAGTCTTTTTAGACCTGTCCGCACGTTGTCTTGGCTCTGTGAGTTCAATCCCTGGGACAACCTCCTTTAGTAAATCTATATAAACGGAATTAACCTTTCTATCGGCACGTACTTTGTTCTGTTCATGAAAATCAGTGATAAAATATACCATTTCTTCATTAAGTGGTCTGATAAAGTCCTTGACTATCAAAAGGCCCAAGCTATCTTCACTAACCCCTATCATTCTGACTACAGGAAAAGCCTCTACCACCCCATCATCATCACTATTTTGGATTAGATGAAAATATAGAGCCTGTGCCTCTAATGGCATCTGTAAAAAACGCTGTGTTTGTGTTACGGTCTTACTTATCATTCTACGATTCCCCATTGTATTTCCTTTCTGTTGTGATTGTTTTTTCTAAAAATTCAATATGTCTAAATATACTATCTAATTCTTGCTCTAATTCATGATTACTAATCAACACTTGCCCCAAACGCTCATTACCATCACGGATAAGCTCTAAGATATTAAATTTTGCAGCAATTGCCTTATCATGACTTTCAAGAAACTCTACTAATTTCATATTCTTTACCTCCAGATTGTTCTACTACTTGATTTTGTCACACGTTCAATCAGTTCATTGTGCACGTGTGGTGGCACTTTATTGCTGATAAAAACAACATCTAAACTGGGGGAGTAATGCACCTTGCCCCTCCACGCATCACCATCAATAATAAACACTTTCAAAATAGACCTCCTAGCGTATTGTGAGAAAGTTAATCACATCAGAAACCTTAAAATAAAGTTTCTTGCTGCTTTCAAAGGGGGATTGATACGATACAAGCCCAATATCCATCCAATTTTTTAATGTTGTTCCAGAAATATCTAACTCATCTTTAAGCTCTTTTGCTGTAATTAGACCAGTTTTCTTTTGTAACTTCTTCTCTAGCTCTAGTTTTTGTTGTGCCAGCTTATCAACCCTATCTAATAAGCCTTGTTCAAATTCAGCCGAAAATGTTCCCATACTCCCCTCCTAGTTAAATTTCTTACCAGCAAGCCATACATAAGCCCCATAGCGCTCTTGTGCGTGGGCTGTGGTGTTTTCCTCCACCTTGTCAGTTTGTGGACTAATATCAAGCTCAATATAGCTTTCATAACGCCATAACAAGACGAGAATAGCCAAACATACGACAATCAAGATAATACTTTGTGTTGGTGTTAGATATAGTTCATTTTGCATGTCTTACCTCGCTTGATAGTTGTCAATATAGTTTTGTCGCTGGTCAGAGGTCATAGATAAATAAACACTAACTTCTTCGTGTGTCACTTTTTTATCTACAAAATCCTCGATAAACTGAAATAGATTAGGAGTATTTTCTTTTACCTCTGCTAGAAGTTCATCAAATTCTTGTTGTGTCATGTCGTTTAAATTCATTACCATACTCCCCCTCCTAGTTGTAACGTTTACCTGCAAGCTGAATATAAGCTCCGTAGTGAGGATTTTGAAGCTTATCGGTATCTTTACCCTCAGACTTGTTTTTAGGCTCTATATCGAGCTGATAAGTGCCTAAATGAGTCCATAGGTAGATAGTGAGTGGCGTTAGTACAGCAAGGAATATCAAACCTTGTTCAACAGTTAACATCGGCTCAGTTATCATCAAGTGTTCCCTCCTCGTTTTTTTCTAATTATTTCCAATTCTTTATCATCATCACAATTTATCAATTTACAAGCGATTAGGTCTAATTCTTGATATAGCCGTTCGGTCATTTCAAAAATAACGCTAAATGCTTGTTTCATTTGATTGTGTAAAATAGTGCTATCTGCTCCAGCATTATCAGCAAGTAATAAAGCATTGCCTAGCTGTTGGATAATTTCAATACGTGGGAGCAACTCAGCAATCTGGTTGCCCTGCTGTTTAATGTTTCGTGTGCTTAATGCCATTTTTGATTTTCTCCTTTATTTTTGGTAAAATTAAAGTAGTTATATTTGACAAGGGGGTGACTGATTTCCTCCTTGCTAAATACCTAACAAAACCACGCGCCTTGCCTTGCTTGAGTTTTGTTATTTGTTCTTAGCCGTGTACGTTGGTTTGGTCGCCTGTACATGGCTTTTTTGTTTGACTTAAATTTCTTCTACTAGCCAAGTCATCACGCTTTCATAGATGCGTTTAGGGGCATCATAGTTACCTTTCTCTATTTTACCTAATGTTGTTCTGCTAACTCCTAATTGATTAGCTACTTCAGTTTTAGTAAGATTTTGTCTCCCTCTTTTTGAACGAATTTTTTCAGAAATGGAATAAGTTATTAGCATAGGTGTACCTCCTTTCTTATTGGACATTTTGTCCTTTGTGTTTTAATTATAGCAGACACTTTGTCCTTTGTAAATGCTTTTTTGCAATTTTTTGCGTTTTTTTTTGGACATTTTGTCTTTTTTATTTTTTGATATTATGTTATACTTCAATCAAGACGGAGGACTTTATATGAATAAATTGAAATTACTCAGAAAAGAGAGAAATTTAAAACAGTCTGAAATAGCAGAATTTATGAAAGTAAATGCAAAAACTATTTCAAGGTGGGAAAAAGGAGATTTTGAAATTAAGCCCGCTCAAGCCAAAATGTTAGCCGAATTTTTCAACGTTTCTGAAAGTTACTTATTAGGGTATAGTTCTGAACCTAATGTTAACTTCTCCCCTGTAAAAGAGTTGAAAGATGACAATGACAAAGTTCAAAAGGGTAAAAAAATCTTTCAAGACTATAAAGGGGAGGAGGCTGTTAAAAAATTTGAGAATGATGTTTTACTGTGGTACACGGAAAAATATAGTGATATAGATAATGAAAACCCGACACCATCATTTTTTGCTGATAATTTCAAAAATCAAGTTTATTTTACACTTGCTGAAAGTCAAACATTCAACAATTACATATCTTTACTCCTGACTGATTTCTTTTCCTTGCCCTATAATGATTGGGATAGGATAGCTCTCATGATTGCTGGTTATTCTGAAAAATTAAATAAAATTGATGAAGATTAACCACTAACAAACCTCATGTATAAATACCTAACAAAATCACGCGCCTTGCCTGCTGATGGAAAGAAAGGTACAAATACATGAATATCAAAGATAAAATCAAAAAGAACGGTCAAAAAGTTTACTATGCAAGTGTCTATCTAGGAGTTGACCAACTAACGGGCAAAAAAGCCCGTACAACTGTTACAGCAACCACCCAAAGGGGTGTTAGAGTAAAAGCGCGTGATGCTATCAATGCTTTTGCTGCTAATGGCTATACAGTTAAAGACAAGCCAACAATTACAACGTACAAAGAGCTTGTAAAAGTTTGGTGGGATAGTTACAAGAATACAGTTAAGCCAAATACTCGCCAATCTATGGAGGGATTGGTTAGGGTGCATTTATTGCCTGTATTTGGCGATTACAAGCTATCTAAACTCACTACGCCTATTATCCAACAGCAAGTAAACAAATGGGCTGACAAGGCTAATACAGGGCAAAAAGGAGCGTTTACTAACTACTCCTTACTCCATAACATGAATAAGCGTATTTTGAAATACGGTGTTTCTATGCAAGTGATAACATATAACCCAGCTAACGATGTTATTGTGCCACGTAAGCAGCAAAAAGAAAAAGCTGGTGTAAAATATCTAGATAACAAAGAGTTAAAACAATTTCTTGATTATCTCGATACCTTAGACCAATCAAACTACGAAAACCTGTTTGATATTGTCCTATACAAGACTTTGTTAGCTACTGGTTGCCGTATTGGGGAGGCACTAGCTCTTGAATGGTCTGATATTGACCTAAACAATGGTATTATCAGCATCAACAAAACACTCAACCGATACCAAGAAATAAACTCACCTAAGTCAAGTGCTGGTTATCGTGATATACCAATAGATAAAGCCACGTTACTTATGCTCAAGCAATACAAAAACCGCCAACAAGTGCAATCATGGCAACTAGGGCGGTCTGAAACGGTTGTATTCTCTGTATTTACAGAAAAATATGCCTATGCTTGTAAGTTAAGACAACGCCTAACTAAGCATTTTATGGCTGCTGGCGTGACTAATGTATCATTCCATGGTTTCCGTCATACACATACGACAATGATGCTCTACGCTCAAGTTAGCCCCAAAGATGTACAATACAGACTAGGACACTCTAACTTGATGATGACTGAAAATGTTTATTGGCACACTAACCAAGAAAACGCAAAAAAAGCTGTCTCAAATTATGAAACAGCAATCAATAGTTTATAAGGGTTACCCCATTTTGGGTTACCCTCTTACTATACCTAATTTTCACTAGGGGTAGTACAAAGGGTAGTAAATTCTAAAAAAGCACCTTGGGAAACCACCCCAAAGTGCCTAATATCAAGGCTTTACGCCCCTAAATCCCCAAAAGAGATTATTTTTTCAAGTTGTAGAATGAGTTCAAGCCTTTGTAGACTGCAACTTCACCAAGTTGATCTTCGATACGAAGCAATTGGTTGTATTTAGCGATACGGTCTGTACGTGACAATGAACCAGTCTTGATTTGGCCAGCGTTAGTTGCAACTGCGATGTCAGCGATTGTTGAATCTTCAGTTTCACCTGAACGGTGTGATACAACGGCAGTGTAGCCAGCTTCTTTAGCCATTTCGATAGCTTCAAATGTTTCAGTAAGAGTACCGATTTGGTTAACTTTGATAAGGATTGAGTTAGCAGCACCTTCTTTGATACCACGTGCAAGGTAGTCAGTGTTTGTTACGAAGAAGTCGTCACCAACCAATTGAACGCGTTTGCCAAGACGCTCAGTAAGAGCTTTCCAGCCATCCCAGTCGTTTTCATCCATACCATCTTCGATAGTGATGATTGGGTATTTGTTAACCAATTCTTCAAGGTAGTCGATTTGTTCTGCAGATGTACGAACAGCAGCGCCTTCACCTTCGAATTTAGTGTAGTCGTAAACTTTACGCTCTTTGTCGTAGAATTCAGATGACGCACAGTCGAAACCAATCATGATGCCGTTTTCGCCAGCTTCGTAACCAGCAGCTTCGATAGCTTCGATGATTGTTTCAACACCGTCTTCAGTTCCTTCGAACTTAGGAGCGAAACCACCTTCGTCACCAACAGCTGTTACCAAACCACGAGCTTTCAAGATTTTCTTCAAAGCGTGGAATACTTCAGCACCCCAACGAAGACCTTCTTTGAATGAAGGAGCGCCAACTGGCAAGATCATGAATTCTTGGAAAGCGATTGGAGCGTCTGAGTGAGAACCACCGTTGATGATGTTCATCATTGGAGTTGGCAATACTTTAGTGTTGAATCCACCAAGGTAAGTGTAAAGTGGCACTTCAAGGTAGTCAGCAGCAGCACGCGCAACAGCGATAGAAACACCGAGGATTGCGTTTGCACCCAATTTACCTTTGTTAGGAGTACCGTCAAGAGCGATCATAGCGCGGTCGATAGCTTGTTGATCACGAACGTCAAAACCGATGATAGCGTCAGCAATCACGTTGTTCACGTTGTCAACAGCTTTTTGAGTACCAAGACCAAGGTAACGAGATTTGTCACCGTCGCGAAGCTCAACTGCTTCGTGCTCACCAGTAGAAGCTCCTGAAGGAACCATACCACGTCCGAAAGCACCTGATTCAGTATAAACTTCAACTTCAAGTGTAGGGTTACCGCGTGAGTCAAGGACTTCGCGAGCGTAAACATCAGTAATAATTGACATTATATTACTCTCCTTTGAGTTTAAAATTGTTACATAGCTATCATACCCTAAAAGAAGGGATTTTTCAAGAAAAAACAGGTTATTTTACTGAAAGAAATAATGTAAACGCCTTCCTTTTCAAAGTTAACTGAGTATGTTATACTGAAACCATGAACGATTTAAATACTACCATACTACAGAAAGCCTCTGGCGAAACACGATTGAATCCAGATGAACAACGTCTATACATGGGAACCTATCGCGAACGGGTTGTCCTGCTCGTTTCCTTTGACGATTTGAGTAGTGAAGTCGTCGGAAATAAGTTCGATACAATTTGCCAAAAACTAGCAAGTAGCTACTCTCCTCTATTCCTCAAACTCTCGCCAGCCCTGTCTGACAAGCAACAAATTTCACTACTAAAAATTGCTCAGAACTTCGGCATTACTACCGCTATCATCGATGAAAAAATAGGACAGTCTCCCTACGCACTTGTCTTTCACACAAATCACGCTGTGGATAATGAAGAAGTTAGCTTAGAATCTATATTTCCAAATCTTATCTCAAAACCAGAAGAAAAAAAGGAAGATGCAAAACCTTCCTTCTGGAAAAAATTATTTGGTTAGGCTTATTTATCAATAAAGCAGTATAAATATTAAAGTAAAAATAATACAGGTTAGACAAAGGATTCCTAGCAATCTGCCTCTTTCATTTTTTTCATTGAAAAAGAACATTGCTCCATTTACCTTTATTACATTCGTTTCCATTCCTCTTTCTTTTTTAGAAAGTTTCATAACGGATACTAGCTTTGCAAGACAAATAAAAATAAATAAGATAATAGCCCCATATTTCACTAATTCCATCTTTGTTGGCCTCCTAACTGAAGAATTCTTGCCACCTGTTCTGCCGTGCGGACCAGGTTTTTTTCTGCTTTTTGAAGCGTGTCCTCCAAACTTTCAACGCTTGCAATGATCGGAAAAGCGGCGCAGATATTTTCAAAAGGAAACTCGGGAAGATCGTCTTTGAGGCTACCACAAATTGCAATGATGGGAATCCCAGTCGGCGTACGTCTAGCTACTCCTATCGGAGTCTTCCCTGATAAGCTCTGGGTATCCATCCGCCCTTCTCCGACCACAACCAGATCCGCTTTGGCGACGCGATGATCAAAATCCAACTGGTCCAAGACAAAGTCGATGCCTTTTTGAATGCGAGCACCAGCAAATTGGACTAAACCTGCTGCCATACCTCCTCCAGCACCCGCTCCTGCTAAATCGAGTAGCATTGGATTAACTAATTTATAAAAGGACTCCATTTTCTTGTCTACTGGTTCAAATTCAGCAGAGGAAAGACCTTTCTGACCTGCAAAAATAAATGTGGCTCCCGCTGGTCCGCAAAGCGGATTATCCACATCCGTTACCAAATCAATCCTGACCTGAGATAGATCTACCAACATATCCTCTGTGGAAAAGCTGACAATCTCCCCGATATGAGCTCCAATTGCCTCTACTTCTTTTCCCGCTCGATTATAAAATTTCACTCCTAAACCTGCCGCCATTCCGATACCACCATCATGACTGGCAGAGCCACCTACTCCTATAAATATGCGTTTAACACCATTTTGAACGAGCTCTACAATCAGCTCCCCAACCCCTTGTGTCTTAATAAAGAGAGGACTCCTTTTTCCATGCGGGATACTTGCCAGCCCTACAATCTCAGCCATTTCAAAAACCGCAAGATCATCTTTAGCCGCATAGGAAACCTTAATTTTATCTCCAAATGGACCTGTCACCCAAGTCTGGGTTACATCCAAGGATAAGGCCTGCATTAGACTCTCAACTGTCCCTTCGCCACCATCTCCTAGGGGAATTAAGTCATACCCTGCTTGTGGATAAACCTTAGAAAATCCTTTTTTAATCGCTTCAGCAACCTTTGTAGCTGAAAGAGACTCTTTAAATGAATCCGGAGCAATGAGAATATGCATGATACTACCCTCCTTTATATTATTAGTATATCACACTACTATTCAGCTTTCAATAAATCTTTTCTGTTTTTCATTGTCTGTGTTATACTGAAAGAAAGGAGATAAGTATGTATCAAACTATATTATTTGACTTAGATGGAACTCTTACTGATTCTGGACAAGGAATCTTAAACTCCGTCGCCTACGCACTAGAAAAAATGGGAATCGAAGAACCAGATACAGCCAATTTAAACCGATTCATCGGCCCGCCACTCTATGAATCTTTTTCACGATTCTACCAACTCAGCCCTGAAGATACACAAAGTGCAGTTGATGCTTTCCGTGTCTATTTTAAAGAAAAAGGAATGTTTGAAAATCAACTCTATTCTGGAATCATCCCTCTGCTTGAAGAATTGAGAACAGCTGGAAAAACACTAGTAATTGCTACCTCAAAGCCAGAAATATTTGCCAAACAAATCCTAGAACATTTTGGTATTGCTCACTACTTTGATGTCATTGCCGGTGCTAGTCTGGATAGTAGTCGCATCAGTAAGGCGGACGTCATCGGCTATGCTATAAATCAATTAGAAGCATTTCCAAACCATGCTGTGATGATTGGAGATAGGGAACATGATATTGAAGGAGCACGCAAACACCAACTTCCCGCCATCGGTGTTCTTTACGGCTATGGGAGCAAACAGGAATTTGAAAAGGCTGGGGCCAACATGATAGTCGAAACCGTCCAAGATTTGAAAAGGATTTTACTGACAACAGAATAAAGAGGCTGGGCAAAAAGACCAACCTCGCTTCTCAGGGTTCGTGTCAACATCTCAGCGCAGTGGTTGATTGGGTTTAACAGTCCAGTGGACTGTTAAAGGTTGGAGATAAGATTTGCGAAGCAAATCTCAGCAGTTCGTGTTTTACACTCCAAATCTGACAATTACGACTGTTGCGAACAAAGTTCGCTCTATTTCCAACCTCAAAAGGTTCACTGAACCTTTTGAGCTGTGCGGGGGCGGGAGTTTAAAAGGTCTGGGAGACCTTTTAAAGTGGGAGATATAAGCTGACGGCAGTCAGCTCACATAAATTGATGTCTGGGAATAGACTGTTTCAGCTCAACAACTAGAAATAAAGACTTGTTGACGAACTCTTTTTTTGACCAGTCGAGTTCTTTCCCGCTCCCATTATTTACTATCTAAAATCTCTATTAGTTTATAGAGATTTTTTTCATTTATTTGGTAGGGCGCCTGTTCTTGGACAATCGGTTTTGCACAGAAAGCTACTCCAATTCCCGCTCGTTGAATCATTGGTAGATCATTTGCTCCATCCCCCATGGCAATCGTTTGAGATAGACTCAGCCCATTTTCTGTCGCCCATTCTTCTAAACATGCTTTTTTAGTATCTTTCGTTACAATTTCACCCAATACTTGTCCAGTCAATACTCCATCTACTACTTCTAATCGATTAGCCCGAACATAGTCTAACTCTAACTGTTCAGCTAGTCGATCGACTGTTTCATGAAACCCGCCTGAAACGACTGCTACCTTATAGCCTCGCATTTTTAATTCTGTGACTAATTCTGCTGCTCCAGGCGTAAAGTGGATTTTTTTGATAATTCGATCAAACACAGAAACAGGCAGTCCCTTTAACAACGCCACACGTTCACGTAAGGCTTCTTCAAAATCCAATTCCCCACGCATAGCACGTTCGGTAATTGCTGCAACTTGCTCTCCTAAACCGGCCTCTTCTCCAAGTAGATCTATTCCTTCTTCCAAAATTAATGTTGAATCAACATCCATAACTAATAATCCAGTTGTCATTTCCGATATTCCTTTCAAAGTATAAAAATAAAAAGCCAAATGGCTTTTTATCTAGTAGCGAATGGCTTCGCGAGTTTTTTCGTATGAACGTACAAAACGCTCTGTAACACCAGGTTCAACTGTTTCCAGAGCAAATGAAATTTCTTCAAATGATGCTTGGTAATCAAAATCCTTTTCAAAAATTGATAATGAACGGTTAAATGCTTTTTGCACACTTTCATCGAATGAACGATAACGGTTAGAGTATTGTAGCAACTGCTCTGTTAAAGTCGCATTTTGCACAATCAAATACGCTAACTCTTCCAATTGATTCATATCATACGTTGCATTTTCCAACAAACGGTTAACAACTTCGATATTGATTCGTTTATAGTCTAGCTCGGCAATCAAGGCTTCCACATGATCGCTCGTTCTAAAGAAGTTTGTTAAAAATTCAGCTGGAATTCCTGGAAGGTTGCGTTTTTCCATATAACGCTTAAGGGTATGCAATTTGTTGATATAAAGCGTAGCTTTCTTACGCGCTGTGTTCTCTGACAATTCTTGTGATTTAAGATAGTCAGCTAAAACAAGCTGCTCCTCTTCGATTTCTTTCAAGCTTGCCAATGAATGGTCCAAACGCTCTTCCAAAATAGAATATGCAACTTGTGGATTTTCAATGTCTTCCACACTTTCTGTAACAACAATTTCAATCGATTCCAAACGAGCTTTAAGCTGATTGATCCGTGAAAGTTTGCTATCTGCCAGCAAGTAAGTTGCATTTAGGCGTTGGCTTTCCTCATCCAAGAGCTGTGTATTTTGGACAACATGCTCCAAGAATTTTGGCAAGTTTTTACTAATCTTAACAGCTTCCTTATTCGCTTCGATTTCACGATTGAAGACTTTATACAAATGATCAATTTTTGCTTGAATTCCCTCATTTTCAGCTTCTGCCGCATCCAAATCAAAGGAAACAATCAAAGCAGTATTTTCACGAATTGAAACGCGAATATTTTGGAACTGTGACTCGATGTTAGCTTCTGTGAACAAATAATTCTGCTCAACCAGTTTCCGATAGCCCGACTCCAAATCTTCCAATTGCTCTGGGAAATCTTTTGTAACTCGTTCAATCAAACTTGGAATGCGATCCATGATTTGATTGAGAGCAATCATATGCTCTTCAGTCTTATCAAGGATTTCAGAAGCTTCAATCGGATCACCTGAGGAATTGAGCATCACAAATTCAGAAAACTCAACTTCAATATTTTTCAATTGTTTCTCAAGTTCTGGTAATGTCTCACCGTAGCTATCTGGATTTTCACGAACAGCTTCCTGCAAACTATCGAACAAGTTTAACGCATGTTTTACACGACCAGAGTTTTTCTCTTCTTGCTCCTTCAACTCCATCAAACCATGACGGATAGAGGCGATGTCTTCTTCAATTAAATCAATTTGGCTTTCGATACTGTCGATAGCGTTCTTTGCACTCACAAAGCGAAAAGCATTGTTATAGCCTTCTGCCTCAAAGATATGATTTTCAATGTCGGCAAATGAATTGAGCGACAAATCAACCCATTTTTGATTCCATTCACGGAATGACACCTGACTTTGACCAATCAAATGTAGTGCTTTGACAGCTTCGACTTCTTCATTAACTGGAAAGTTAAATAGCTCTTCCTTACGTTCTTCCAATGCAACCAAAAGGTTGTCATTTCGTTTACGAACAATCAGGCAAGCTACATAGGCAATGATTAAAATAATAACAATCGAAACGATTAAGATGATTGTTCCTGTAGGCATGTAAATCTCCTTAGCTCATAGTAATTACTAGAAAATATCGCTTAATTATACCATAAATCTCTAGTATATGCACTTGTTTTTTTAGTTTTTAGACATCCAATGTTGAATAAACAGCATTTTCCTCGATAAACTCTCGACGAGGTTCAACCTTATCCCCCATTAGCATGTCAAAAATCTTATCGGCTTCTGCCGCATCATCAACTGAAACGCGTGCCATGAGACGATTTTCAGGATTCATCGTAGTTTCCCACAACTGATGATCATCCATTTCTCCCAAACCTTTGTAACGTTGAATCGTTGGCTTGGACCGTCCCGTACTATGTCTTTCTAAGGCATCTTGCAATTCTTGCTCTTGATTAACCCCAGGTTGAATATATTCTTTTATCTCACTTCCAACCTTGATACCGTAAATAGGTGGTTGAGCGATATATACGTATCCCGCTTCTACAACAGGACGCATGTAGCGGTAAAATAATGTCAGAAGGAGTGTCCGAATATGGGCACCATCGACATCGGCATCTGTCATAATGACTAATTTTTGATAACGTGCCTTGCTAACGTCGAAATCCGCACCAAAGCCAGTTCCCATAGCTGTAAATAGACTACGGATTTCTTCGTTGGCCAAAATCTTGTCCATGCTGGCTTTTTCTACGTTCAAAATCTTACCACGAATCGGTAAAATAGCCTGAAATTCACGGTCGCGGCCGGATTTAGCTGAACCACCGGCTGAGTCCCCCTCAACGATGAAAAGCTCTGTCTTCGTTGCATCATTTGAGGAACAGTCCGCTAACTTACCTGGGAGGTTTGAGATCTCAAGACCCGATTTCTTACGAGTTACCTCACGCGCACGCTTAGCAGCAATACGAGCCTTGCTTGCCAAGATCCCTTTTTCAACAATCCGTCTAGCAATCTGTGGATTTTCCAAAAGAAATTCTGCAAAGGCATCAGAGAAAAGGCGGTTGGTAATTTTGACCACTTCACTATTCCCAAGTTTTGTCTTAGTTTGTCCCTCAAATTGAGGCCCTGGGTGCTTAACAGAAATGACCGCTGTCAAGCCTTCACGCACATCTTCACCAGTCAAATTATCCTCATTTTCTTTGAGAATTTTATTTTTCTTGGCGTAGTCGTTGATAACACGTGTCAGAGCTGTACGGAATCCTTGCTCATGAGTACCACCTTCATGCGTGTGAATATTGTTGGCAAAACTAACTACGTTTTCATGATAACTCGTTGTATATTGCATGGCAACCTCAACGGTAATATCATCCATTTCACCTTCTGTATAGATAGGGGTCTCAAAAATAACATCCTTGTTTTCATTAAGATACTCAACATAGGAAGCAATACCACCTTCGTAGTGATATTCCTTTGTTTGCTCTACTCCCTCACGTTTGTCCGTAATAGAGAGATTTAAACCACGATTTAGGAAGGCCAATTCTTGGATCCGCTTATTTAATTTTGCAAAGTCGAACTCAGTCGTCTCAGTAAAAATTTCTGGATCAGGTGTAAAATGTACAGTTGTACCAGAACGGTCTGTTTCTCCAACAACCTCCAAATCTGCAACGACTTCACCTCGTTTATACTCTTGGAAATAGACCTGACCATTTTTGTAGACATGGACGTCTAGCTGAGTAGATAGGGCGTTTACGACTGATGAACCTACGCCGTGCAATCCACCTGAGACCTTATAACCGCCTCCGCCAAATTTACCACCTGCATGGAGCACTGTAAAGACAGTTTCTACCGCTGGACGACCAGTTTTTTCCTGAATATCTACCGGAATACCACGTCCATTATCAATAACCGTGATGGAGTTATCTGGCTCAATATAAACTTCAATTTTATCCGCAAAACCAGCCAGCGCCTCATCGATTGAGTTGTCGACAATTTCCCAAACCAAGTGATGGAGACCTTCTTTAGATGTTGAGCCGATATACATCCCTGGACGCATTCGAACAGCTTCAAGACCTTCCAAGACTTGAATCTGACTGGCATCATATTCTTGAGCCTTCTCTTGTAAATCTTTGATTTCTTCTGTCATTTCTTTTCCTTATTTTCTATTTGTTGCTCCTTAAAAATAGAAAAGCCAATCCATCTGGATAAAAGCGAGACATATTTTTAGAGCAAAAATCATTCTAACGAATACCCTTTATTATACCATATTTTCTAATATTTTGATAGAAAAAAGAAGAGGAAACATTAGCTCCATCTTCTTCATTACTTTAACGATGATAAACCATTGTTTGAGCTAGGCTTTCCCCATCTCCACCAAATAAATCAACCAATTTATAGGCGAAATCCAAACTTGTTCCAGCACCTCGGCTAGTGATAATTGGACCATCAACAACCACATCCTCTTCCAGATGAATACCTGACGGAATGTCTTTTTCTTTCCCTGGGAAACATGTATAGTGACGACTATCTAGCAAACCAGCCTTATCCAGAACAATTGGCGCCGCACAAATTGCTGCTACTGATTTTCCTGATGCAACCGCTCTTTGCAATTCCGTAATCAGTGACTCTGAATCTCTAAGGTGGACAGAACCTGGCATTCCTCCTGGTAAAACAATCAGATCAAAGGAAGACAGGTCTCCATCAAAGACTTGGTCAGTTTGAACACGAATACCGTGCGATCCCTCCACTTCATGACTATCTAAACCAACAATCTGACAGTCAAAATGAGCTCGACGGAATACATCTACAGGGGCCAATGCTTCGATTTCTTCAAAACCATCGGCTAAAACAACCGCAACTCTTGTCATATAAACCAACTTTCTAACGTTTTATCGTAATTTTTCTATAGCGACATGATCGATTTGTTTCCTTCTCATCAGCTAGTCGTGACTGATACCCCATTGACAGCACTAGACCAACACCAATCAGATTTGAAACCATGGACGAACCACCTTGGGAGATAAACGGCAAAGGAATACCTGTTAAAGGCAACAAACCCGTTGCAGCGCCAACATTTTCAAATACATGGAACAAGAGCATCATGATATAGCCAGTTGATATGTAGGTGTAGTATCGATTGTTTGACTTCAACGTTACCCGCAGCATTCGATAAATGAGCAACAAGTATAGTACAATCAATACCGTCCCACCAATAAAACCAAAGTCCTCTCCAATCACCGTAAAAATCATATCACTTTCTCGAACCGGTATAAGAAGATTTGTTTTATTGAAACCTAGTCCTTTTAAGCCACCACTTCCGATAGCTATCAAACTTTGAGCTTGCTGGTAGGTCGTTGATTGGGCATTTTTAAAGGGATCAAGCCAGGCTGCAATACGATTGATTTTATAAGTATCCATCCCCAAATTGTGGAGGAATGTCGTTCCACCAGGAGAAATAAAAATCAGCATAAATCCACCAACCAAAACGATCCCCGTTAAGGCAGTCGGTAATAGAATTTTCCAAGAAACTCCTGATAATAGAAGCATTCCGCTAAAGATTGCTACAAATACTAAGGAGGTTCCTAAATCTTTCTGTAAGGCCAACAAAATCAAGACTGGGATAGTAAACAGTGTCATATAACCAATCAACATAAAATCCTCACGAATTTTTCGATTTGGATAATATTTATGAAAGGTGACAATCACCCTTGACAACATAATGATGTAGGCTATTTTCATAAATTCGGATGGTTGAAAAAGAGTCATTCCACCAATCGTTACCCAGTTTTTTGCTCCCGTTGACGCTACTAAGTCTGGACTGTAGAAAAACAAAGGCAATACCATAAGTCCTAGCCCAAGTACGTACAAGTAAGGTGTGATTTGCCACAGAAACTTAGTGGAAAAGAACATGACCAAAAAAGCTGCCACTGTTCCAATTCCTATCCAAGCAATTTGTTGACCAACCATCTGTACAACATTATCCGGATAATCTTGACTAACCGCAATGTAGAGAGAAATAATCCCCACAACTAATAAAAAAAAGACCGGTAAAATAAGTGAGTAGTCTACTCGACTATCGATTGTGCCCCTATTTTTCATCAATTTCCTCATACTTTCACTTCAAATTCTTACTCGTTCCATTATAGCAGAAATCATCTCTCATTGAAACTAAAAATCTAGTTACATCAGTGGGGATACGATTTATACTCAACGAAAATCAAAAGTAGCCTAGGAAACGAAGTCGAAGATAGAACTGGAGTCCATAACGGATAATTTTGATTTTCAAAGAGTATTACTAGTGCACAAATCATAAAATACGTATCAAGGCTTTCAGCTATTCTTTAAACAATTACTATATTAAGCACAGAAAAGGCTACTTATAATTCTGTTTGTATCCGCGTATTGTCGTAAGCTGCCTGTGTGGTATGCCAGCCAACAGTTAAGGGCTTTTTTAATTTTGTCATTACAAAAGGGTGGAATAGTTTTTATTCTGCCTTTTATTGTTATTCTGCGATGTTACGGAAAAACGCCAACCCCAGCAGGTCGGCGCGTGGAAATATACAAATTGATTGACATATAACCTATAATGGGGGTATAATCATAGTGTAAAGAATTGTTGTGAGGACAATTCTAGCACTAAATCAAAAAAGCCCCCAACGTGCCAGCGTTGAGGGTTTTTGTTTGCCCCTGTTTGGGGTTAGTCGTCGTTATCGTCTAAATAATACTTAACTACTTCAGTCAAGATATTAACCAATAACGGCGCTAGAATACTTGTGAGGATAAGTTCTAGCAACTAAATCACCTCCCTTCAGTAAATTCAGGGGGCTTGTATATCTTATCAGATAATTTATTTTGTTGTCAAATTCTCCCCGCTTACACATGGCAACATGTAAGCAACCATATTTTTATAATTGATATTTAATCCCAAATACTATAAACTAGATAAACGGAGAAAGCATTTATAACGCCCGAGGGTGTATATTTGCGTGAGGTGTCTAGTTTTGCTAGGCACTTTTTTCATTCTTAGCAACACTATTAGAAACCACTTATAAACACGCGCACACTATTTTATTCTTTCGATTAGGTGGGGAAACCAATAGGAAGGATACACAAATGATTAAACAATACCAATTAAAAGACGGCTCTGTTAGATACTCTTATATTGCTTATGTAGGTATAGACCCACTTACAGGCAAAGAAAAGCGCGTAAAAAAGAGCGGTTTTAAAACTCAAAAAGAAGCCCGAATAGCTGAAAGCCAGCTACTTCTAAAAGTGGAGCAAGACGGATTTTTTGACAAGCCAGATAGAATAACCTTTGAGGAAGTCTATAAGATATGGCTGGAACACTATAAAAACACCGTGAAGGCTAGTACATACGCCAGACAAAAGGCACAAGCAGACCTACACATCATTCCAGCCTTTGGCGCGTGCTACGTGGATAAAATAAGCCTACCAATGTGCCAAAAACAGGCACAAGAATGGTTTAAGGGCTACAAGAAATATGCTAACTTTATTGGAATGACTAAGATGGTTTTAGATTTTGCGGTAAATCTGGGCTATATTCATGATAACCCGATGAAGAAGATAATAAAGCCCCGTAAATCCTCTGAAGTCGATGAAGAAGCAAAGAAAAAAGAAAACTTCTACAGCCGTGAAGACTTGCAAAAGTTCCTAGACTGCGTAGCAAAGGAAGACAAGGAAGAAATAGCCTGTATTTTCCGCTTACTCGCCTTTACAAGTATGAGAAAAAGCGAAGTTCTTGCCCTACGGTGGAAAGACTTAGACTTCTTTACATCACGTTTATCTGTCAATCAGATAGTAGCATACGGGGAAAATAACACTATTATTTATCAAACACCAAAAACAAAAAAGAGTAAGCGCACTATCACGCTTGACCCTATTACCATGTCTATTCTGAAAAAGTGGGAAAAGACTAGACAGTTTTTGAATTTCCCCCAGCGCGTGAAACCAACTGTTCTAGTTTTTCCAGCAGAAACAGGCAACGCCCATAGTTTTGATTATATAAACTATAATCTACGTTGTATCCTGAAAAAATATGACTTGCCTTATATCACGCCCCACGGTTTCCGCCATACTCATTGTAGCTTACTTTTTGAAGCTGGGGCATCGATTAAGGAAGTACAAGAAAGATTAGGGCATGAAGATATTAAAACAACTGATATGTAAAGCCCTTTGTCAAGTAAAAACAATCGAACTGATTAAAAAATGAAAAGTATCTAGAAAGAGCCTAGTTCTTAGCTTCGGGCATTGGCCACTCTGATATTCGTGGATTGGTTACCTACAGGTCAATGGTTCTGCCGCGAGTCCTACTCTCTATAAGCGTGGATCACAATTGTGCCACTTAGTCATTTCGTAGATGACTCAAACCTTGAAGTCCTAAACTCCTTCAAGATACTCTCCATTCAAACATGATTTCAATCCTTATTTCTGTCCAAATTCACCCAGTGATTTTGGATAGAAATAAGGATTCCTCATCGCTCTGCGATGATAAAACTTAATTGTCAAAAGTGTACATGAAAACAAGCGCTAACTTCAAGCTATTCTTCCTGTCATCATCCCCCAAATAAAACCAGACAATTCTCGTGCAATAGCTGTTTTAGCAACATTTTGTTTCTTATTTTTTCCTAGAACAAGTGTGCGATAACGTCTTCTTAAGCGTTCATTAGCCTTATCCGCATAAGCAATCAC
>NZ_JAOTGJ010000032.1:0-21103 GCF_044427225.1 Streptococcus sp. 2022WUSS037
GCATTGATACTTATCTTTATCGTCACAAAGCTAGAGCACCTCGAGGGGAGAAAGTATACGACAAGGTAAGTGGACGCAGATTCGAAAGAATTTCGATAGTAGCTGGTCAAACTGGTTCTAAAATTATAGCCCCCTTGCTTTATCATGGAACGATGACAGCGGAATTGTTTATCAAGTGGTATCAGGAGCAGCTATTGCCATCCTTGACAGAACCTCATGTCATCATTATGGATAATGCAGCTTTTCATCCCAAGAAACAACTAGATGAGCTTGCAGTGGCTAAGGGACACTATTTTCTTCCGCTTCCACCTTATTCCCCTGAACTTAACCCAATTGAACGATTCTGGGCTGGATTGAAAAGAAGAGTGGCGGAACTATTAAGGAGATTTGATTCGGTAGAATATTGTTTGGAATACTATTTTAAAACTAAATGACTATATAGTCGAATGAATTAGCTTTCAGACAAAGAACTGAGGTGCAGGTTGCTAGCACAGCCTAGTGGCTGTGCTAGGTTGGAGATATAACTTGCAAAGCAAGTCACTTCTGCAGAGTACGGCAAGCCGAAAGTGACGATGTATCAAAGTTAATTCAAATGACTATAGATAGAACTGACCTTCATCAAATCAAGTCAACAGCGTATGATTTTGATTTTCTAAGAGTATTATTTAGTTGTCATATTGATAGGCCTCTCTGGACATGAAAAGATGGACTTATTCATGAATTTCTAGAGGGAGGCCGTCTGGATCAAAGAAGAAGGCCATTTTTTTACCATCAAAATCATCTGTTCGCAGGACTTCATGTCGGATGTCCAAACAGTCAAACTCTTCCAGACAGGCTTCCACATCTGCAACCTGGAAGGCTAGATGGCGTAGACCTGTATGTTCAGGATTGGGCATGGCCGGACGCATTGGTGCATCTGGTTTGATGAAGATTTCCAAGATCAGATTGCCTTTTTTGACATTGAAGAGAATATCATTTTTTTCTGGGCGAATATGTTCATCCACCTGTTCAAAGCCTAGTTTTTCAACATAAAATTCTCTTGTTTTGTCATAGTCACTACCGATAATTGCAATATGATGGACTGCTTCAAATTTCATTACTGTGTCTCCAATACCTTTCTAGGTTTTGTTCCTTCAGCTGGACCAATGACACCCGCTGCTTCTAGCTCTTCCATGAGGCGTGTTGCCCTGTTAAAACCAACAGACAAGCGTCGTTGAATCATAGAGGCGCTGGCTTTTTGTGTCTCAACTACCAAGGCACGTGCTTCGTCGAAAAGTGGATCTCCTCCAGCATCACCAAAACCTGCATCGCCATCACCTTCTGCCACTTCACCAGGATCAAAGGATTCATCATAATCTGCATCTGCCTGATCCTTGATAAAGCCAACTATCGCTTCTACATCATCATCGGATATAAAGGAACCTTGCAAGCGGACTGGATGGTTTTCATCAATCGGTTTAAAGAGCATGTCACCGCGGCCCAAGAGTTTTTCAGCACCATTTTCATCTAGAATCGTCCGACTGTCTGTACCGCTTGATACGGCAAAGGCGATACGAGATGGTACATTGGCTTTAATCAAGCCTGAAATAACATCAACAGATGGTCGCTGGGTAGCAAGAATCATGTGGATACCTGCTGCACGAGCCTTCTGTCCCAAGCGAATAATGGCATCTTCCACTTCCTTGCTGGCTACCATCATCAAGTCTGCCAACTCATCTACGATGACCACAATGAGAGGAAGTGGAATCTGTTTTTCTTCTGAACGGCTATTAAATTCTTCGACCTTCGCATTATAACCTTCTAAGTTTCGGACACCAATTTGGCTAAACAACTCATAGCGTTTCTCCATTTCATCCACTACTTTTTGAAGAGCTCGAGCAGCCTTGCGTGGGTTGGTCACAACGGGAATCAAGAGGTGGGGAATATCATTATAGACCGATAATTCGACCATTTTGGGGTCAATCATCATGAACTTAACTTGGTCTGGACCAGCTTTCATGAGAATTGAAGAGATGATACCGTTGACAGCAACAGACTTCCCTGAACCAGTTGAACCAGCCACCAATAGATGGGGCATACGTGCTAGGTTAAAGGAACGGACGGAGCCATTTACAGCCTTACCGAGAGGAATTTCCAGAAGCTTGTCTGGGTCGGTTTTAGATTGTTCCCAGAGCTCACGGAAAGGTACTGTAGCCACTTCGGAGTTTGGAACTTCAATACCGACCAGAGATTTTCCTGGGATAGGAGCTTCAATACGGACATCTTTAGCTGCAAGAGCTAGAGCCAAATCATCAGCTAGGTTAGAAATCCGATTGACTCGGACGCCGACTGCTGGTTTGACTTCATACTTGGTTACCGATGGTCCAATCTCAGCACGCTCAACCACCACCTTGATTCCAAAACTGGCAAAGGTGTCTTCTAAAACTTTAATATTCTGGCGAACAATCCGTTTTTCATTGGACTGACTCTTAGCTTTTATAGGAGCAAATAAGTCTATGGATGGAAGTTTATATGCTAGTCTCTGCTTAGGCTTGAAATCAATCTCCACATCTGTCTCGTCCTTCTCAAACTCATTTGGTTCAGAAGCCTGGCTTGCCGAGTTTGATTGTGCTGGTTGGTCATCTTCTGCCAACATAATAGGAAATTCATCTTCTATGTCTAAGTGGTCATATTCTGAAATAATCGGTACTTGAACAGGCTCTTCTTCGAGGATTTCACCCGTCTCTAAATCGACATGTCTATCTACCAGTGCCAAAGCCCGAGCTGACTCTTCCTCTTCCTCTAGACGAAGGCGTTCCTCTTCTAGACGAGCTAATTCTTGCTGACGTTTTTCTTCTCGTTCAGCCTTCTTCTGTGTTCGAAGCTCTGCTCTTTTTACCTGCGTCTCCACCAACTTATCTTTGGCAACCGCCAAGCCATCGGCAACATCATAAACAGACCATGGGCTTACAAAAAAGATACCAAATGCTATCACTAGAAGACCGATGAAGAAGGAACCGACATTTGCAAAGAGGAAGGAGACTGGCAGATAGAAGATACTTCCAATTATCCCTCCGCCTAGAAATGCTGTTACCTGAAACTTAGCTAGGTCTGACAAGGCCAATTTTAGAGTGTGACCGAATAAGTCACTCCCTTGATAAGTCCAGTCTAAGTAAGCCTGAAATTCAATTAATAACCCGATAACAATCAGCCAGAAGCCCGATATGGTCCCTTCTCTTTCGCGTAAGACTTTGGGAATAAGAAGGTAGATAAATGCACCCGCCAATAATAGATAGGCCAAACTACCAAATAATAGTCGGAAAATATTGTAGCTGGTCACTCCAAACACACCTAAGCGACTGGCTGCAAAGACAATGAATAAAAGCCCCAATACTCGAAGGGTGATATTTTTAACACGTTCTTGCTGTGCTAATTCTGCCTTGGTTGGTCGCCTCGTAGCCTTTCCTTTTTTACTCGTTTTTGCCATAAAATCCTCAACTTTCTCAATCTCTTTATTTTATCATAATTGAGAATATTTTTCATATCAGAAAAAGCCCTGCATTATACAGGACTTCTCTTGGAGTGAAAGAATAATTTAGGGGGGCAATGTTATTTAATAGTACGCTCACCTTCTACGTAGAAGGTTGATGTCAAGGTTTCTTGACCATCGTTAATAAAGATTTCCAAACAGTTGGTATCAATCAAGACTAGTAATTCTTTCGCTTCGACGGTCACTGCTCGGCGAACCGTTGACCACTCTTCTTCACCAGCTTGCTGGATTTTGAGGTGACTACGGTCAATATAGACTTCTTGGCTTTCCTTATCGTAGCCGAATTGCAGGTAATCTTGGTCGCTTCCAAGTTTTAGTTCCAAACTGTCTTCCAGTCTAAGAGAGAGCTTGCTTGGACCTTGGATACTTTGTCCAATTTCAATATCGCTGAAGGCTTCCAAGACACTTGTTGGCAGAACTTGGTGCAATCCGTTTTCAGTCTTCTTGAGAATGCGTGGAAGGGTCATCTGACCGTACCACTTATGGTCTAGGTCATTGGTCACCAACTTGCGACCCCAGGTGTGCATCCAGGCTACCATGACACGTTCTCCTTCTGGACCTTCGGTAGTCTGAGCTGCGTAAAAGTCATGTCCGTGGTCGATTTCCTTGAAGGAATCCGCCACAAAGACTTTCTTATCCCAGTCCACATGACCTGTCACAAAGATGTTGGAATTGATATTGATAAAGTCATTCCCGTCTTTTTGGTAACGCATTGGAGAGATAATCAGGTACTCTTGACCGTCCACTTCAAAGTAGTCAGGACATTCCCAGACAAAGCCTTGGTTGGCCTCACCTTTCAAGAAGATAGACTCAAATTTCCAATCCGTCAGGTTGGGAGAGCTGAGTAAGACGATACAGCCGACATTGTCCTTGTGCTTGGTTGCGACAACAGAGTAGTAGTGACCATCTTTCTCAAAAATCTTCGGATCGCGGAAGTCATTGGCAATCACTTCTTCTGGCAGTCCATCTGCTGTTGCGACTGGATTCTGCTCGATTTTTTCAAAGTGAATACCGTCAGTCGAGAAAGCCATGTTCTGAACTTGACTAACCGTCCCGTCTTCATTGACGATGTGACCTGTGTACATGAGCCAGAGGACATCATCTTTGACAATGGCAGAGCCCGAGAAACAGCCGTCTTTATCGTAAGCTTTATCAGGAGCTAGGGCAACTGGAAGTTGTTCCCAGTTGACCAAGTCCTTACTTTTCGCATGCCCCCAGTGCATCGGTCCCCAAACACTTTCGTAAGGGTTGAATTGGTAGAACAAATGGTATTCTCCACGGAAGTAGATAAATCCATTGGGGTCGTTCATCCAGCCTGTTTCTGGTGTCAGATGGGCTTGCGGTTTGAAAATCGGATTGACCTTTCCTTTTTCTGTCTGAATAAATTGATTGGCTTCTACTACTGTTTTCACAGGCAGCCTCCTTTTGATTACTGATTTTCTTTATACTGATCGTAGTATTTTTGCTTGATAGCTAACCAGTCAGAAAGACCATAGCTTTCCAATTCTTTCAAGTAGCTATCCCACTCTTCTTCGATGCCGCCGTTGACAATCCATTCTGCACGTTTCCGGTAGATGAAATCGTTCATATCTGCTTCAACCTGGGCAATCTTATCCAAATCTTCTTGTTCCATGAAGACACGAGGGTAGATGTCATCGTTGGTCACATAGTCAAGATAGGTTGCGTGCATCAAGTCCAAACGCCATTTAGCATCGTCTGGCATGGTTGTCACTGTACCGTAGTATTCGTCAAGAATAGCAAGAGGACCTCCAACTTCTGTCTTCTGACGTAATTCGCCTGGAGCTGTACCGTTCAATGGTAGGTGCTTAAGACTATTAGTTGCTGTGTCAAGTTCAAAGATGTTTTGTTGGTTTTCATCGCCATAGGTACCCCAGTTGTTTTGAACAGACTGGATTGGTTTGTATTGGGCATCAATCCATTTAGCAGTTAGTTCCAAGTTTTTGTTAGCTGAGGTAATGACCATGCGGTCGCGTTGGAAGCCCATACCGTTGGTACGTGTGATGTGCTTGGTCCCGTCAGGTCCTGCCAAAACTGGCAAGATGTCATAAGTATCATTCATACCGGTGATATTTGCCTTGTCCCAAGTGAAGTAAACACCGTATAGGTTTTCGCTACCTTTAGCCAAGTAAGTATTCCAGTCATGTTCGAAGGCTTCTGGGTCAATGAGACCTTTTTCTTGAAGGGTGCGCATGAACTCAACACCTTCTTTGTAGTCTTCGTTGTCCGCTGTAAAGTCAACGGTACCGTCATTGTTTACGACGATATGCTCATCGTTATCACCGACACCGAAGGCACCAAAGAGAATCTTGAAGTCTTCGCCGCCGTTACCGTTGACAAAGGACATTGGAATTTCATCCGCCTTGCCGTTGCCGTTAGGGTCCTTGGTCTTGAAGGCTTCAAGGACCTTGATCAAGTCATCTGTTGTTTTTGGCATTTCAAGACCAAGCTTGTTCAACCACTCCTTGTTAATCCAAGCAATATCGCTGACAGTATGGATAGACTCCTTGCCTTCACCTAACTCTTCAATCCATGGGAATGAGTAGATATGACCGTCTGGAGCTGTGATCATGGAACGGTACTCTGGATTTTCATCCAAAATTTTCTTGAGGTTTGGCATATGCTTATCAATCAAGTCTTCAACTGGTACGATAACCCCTTGTTTTGCCCAGTTCATCAATTCCACATCAGAAGCCCCGTCGTTATGGATGGCATCTGGCAAATCACCTGAAGCAATATCCAAGTTCCGCTTTTCACCAAAGTCAGACTGGTAGTTGGTCCAATCAATATGAACGCCAGTTTCTTCCTCAAGACGTTGGAAAATCAACTTATCATTAGGATCAGCTGGAGCTAGAGGGGAGCTAGCTGTCATAAACTTAAGCGTCACAGATTTCTCCAGCGGAAATTGAATATTTTTCAATTCATAATCAGGGCTTGATGCAGTATTTTTTGAGCCACAAGCAGCCAACAAAACGGTACTTGCTAGAAGCGTAACAACTGTTTTTCCAAATTTGTGTTTCATCAGAAACAACCTCCTATATTTGTAAATTGATTTTTTAGAATATCTTTCAGTTTCCTTTTATTACTAGCTCAAAAGGTTTTGAGAACCTTTTGAGGTGGGAAATAGAGGGAACTACGTTCCTATCAAAAAGCTGAAGACTGTACTGAAGTACGGCATAGCGAGTTCAAATAATACCTGATTATTTGAAGCTGGAGATAAGGAAACGAAGTTTCCTCTTTCGTCGACGTAAGAAAAGAGAAAACGAAAGATATTTATTAACCTTTTAATGAACCAGCCATGATCCCCTTATCAAAGTATTTCTGGAAGAATGGATACATGACAATGAGTGGCAAGCTAGAGATGACAATGGTCGCATACTTGATCATTTCTGCGATGCGTTTCATTTCATTCATGGCAGCCTGAGCACCAATCATGTCCTTAGCAGGCTCGCTTTGAATGAGGATTTTACGAAGTACTAGTTGGAGTGGCTCCAAGTCTGGATCCTTGATGTAAATCATGGCATCAAAGTAAGAATTCCATTGACCTACAAAGGCATAGAGGAAGAGCACAAACATGATTGGCTTAGCTAGTGGAATCATGATTTTCCAGAAAATCTGAAATTCATTGGCACCGTCCATAACAGCTGCTTCTACCAACTCATCTGGCAAGCCTTGGAAATAGGTCCGTGCCAAGATGATATTCCAAACATTGACTGCTCCAGGAATAATGATGGCCCAGACAGTGTTCAGCATTCCCAAATCTTTAACCAAGAGATAGGTCGGAACAAGTCCACCACCGAAGAACATGGTGAATACTAGGAAAGCATTGATCCATTTTTTTCCGACCAAATCTTTTTTAGAGAGTGGATAGGCAGTCATAACTGAGATAGCCACGGTCACGAAGGCAAAGGAGAAGGAATAAAAGAGGGAGTTGAAAAATCCGCGTAGGATAGACTTGTCTGAAAATACCCGTTGGTAACCTTCTACTGTCCAGTCCTTTGGATCAAAGCTAATGCCCTTGCTGACCAAGGCCTGCGGATCCATGAAGGATGCGACTAAGATATAGACCATAGGCACAACTGTTATGAGAACAAGAAATGCCAGCAAGATTTTATTGACAATCAGCATTCGCTTGTCAAATTTTGTGTACATTTGTGTATTCATACGAACCTCCTATAAGCCTTGTCCGTCGTTGATGCGTTTGACAATCTTATTGACTGCAATCAGCAGGATAATATTGATAAGTGCGTTAAATAAGCCAACCGCTGTTGAGTAAGAGTAGTCACCTGACACCAAACCGATTTTATAGACATAGGTTGAAATGATTTCAGAACTAGTTAGGTTGAGGGAGGTCTGCATCAGGAAGGCTTTTTCATAGCCAACGTTCATGATGCCCCCAGCTGCTAAGATAAACTGAATGACCATAACTGGTTTTAGTGCTGGTAAGTCAATATGCCAGATACGTTGGAAGATATTGGCACCGTCTAGCTTCGCTGCTTCAATCAAGGCCGGATCGACATTGACCAAGGTAGCCGTGTAGAGTGTTGACGCCCACCCCATTCCCTGCCAGATACCACTGAGGATGTAGAGGGGTCTAAAGAAATCAGGGTCTGTCAGGAAGTTGGCTTCAATACCAAATAGACTTAGGATTGAGTTAACCGGTCCTCCTACTGAGAAGAAGAGGAAAATCATACCGACGATGACCACGACTGAGATAAAGTTTGGAGCATACAGCACCAACTGAATCCGTTTTTTAGCCTTATCGCTCAATAGTTGGTTGAGCATGATGGCCAAAATAATCGGTGGAAGAAATCCTAGGAGCAGGCCGTAGACACTCAATTTCAAGGTGTTGGCAAGTAAGGTGCCGAAATTTGGAGAAGAGAGAAACTTGGTAAATTCCGAAAATCCAATCCACTCACTGCCTAGCACACCTTTCAAGGGATTATAGTCCTTGAAGGCAATCAGTACTCCGTACATAGGAATGTAACGGAAGATGAAAGTCAAGACCAAGCCTGGTAGTAACATCAGTAACAAGAGTTTCTGTTGCTTGATTCTATCGAATAGACTAGCTTGTTGCAGTTTTGATGTTTTCATAAGAACTCCTTTTTGAAACGTTTCAAATTTATTGATTTTAGAAAGAGGATGTGAACCTCTTTTTGAAACGTTTCATTTTTCTTGTAAAAATAAAACCAACTGTTTATTGATGATTTTATTTTACCATTGTAACCGTTTTCTGTCAACCCCTATTTTCAATTTTTTGTAGTTTTTCCTTCAAGATAGGAAATCGGTAGAGTGACTTGTAGGGGGCGCTCTCTTTTCTCAATAATATCAATTAGACAGGCAACGGCTTCCTGGGCCATAGACTCCAAAGGTTGACGAATGGTGGAAAGTTCTAGAGAGCGTTCACTTGCCAACTGAATGCCGTCATAGCCGATTACCTGCACATCTTCTGGAACCCGTCGTCCCAGTTTTTCCAAAACAGCAAGTGTGTCTAGGGCCGTAAAATCATTGATGGTGAAAATGGCGTCAACCTGTGGATTGTTAATCAGAAACTCTTCGACTTGACCGACAAAGTCATCATATGGCTCTTCCAAGTCCAAGACATGACAAGGAAAACCTGCCTCTAAAATTCGCTTTTCAAAATACAATCTACGCTTCTTGGTTTCGTTGATGGTTTTATTGTGTCCACCGATAAAGGCAAATTGGCTACCACCTTTTTCAATCAAGGTGTTCGCTGCCAGCTCCGCACCAGCTTGGTTGTCCGAGCTGACACAGGCTATGTCCTTGTTTTCATAAACACGATCGATACTGACAAATGGAATGTTGGAGGATAGGTAATCATCAATCGGGCTATAGGTGATAGCGATAATGCCGTCTACCTTGTTTTGTTGCAGCATAGTCAGATAATCCAGTTCCCTTTTTGGACCAGAAATATTGCAAAGGAGCAACTTGTAATTTTTCTTACTCAGTTCCACTTCAACATGATAGGCAAATTCTCCAAAAAAGGGATGCCAAACTGTCGGAATAATCAAGGCAATGGTTTCGGTCTTGTTCTTTTTCATGCCACGAGCATAGACATCTGGGATGTAATTCAATTCCTTAATGGCAGCATTGACTTTTTCAAGCGTACTTTCCTTGATACCTGGCTCATTGTTGATAACTCTTGATACAGTCCCAACGCTTACACCAGCAACTCGCGCAACGTCTTTCATGGTGATTGATTTTTGCTCTTCCATAGTTTACCCCTTTCTTTTGAAACGTTTCAATAATTTACACTAGAATATCATTGATAGCGTTTTCTGTCAAGAAAAATTGACTTGTTAGCAAATAAAAACACCCAAAAAGCTAGAATGATTCCAACTTTTGGGTGTCCTTCAAAAATCTTTTCTATTTTATTTGTACATCTTCTTCATTGGGTGCTTTGCAAGCACTTCTGGGTGATTTTCTAGAGCAGCTCTGCCTTTTTCCGTTAGGGCATAACCTCGGACGGTAAAGTAAGGAGCCAGTTTTTCTTCCGTCAAGTTGTCCTTGAGGGCAGTGTCCAGGTCTGCCGCCTTCATCTTGGACAGGCCTGTCACGCCTTCTGCTTTGAGGATATTTTTCTTGGCAGTCGAAGTGATGTGGTCTAGGGAAGCAAAGGCTGACTCCACATAGACATAACCGTCTGCAATCAACTGCTCCATGTGAGCAGGACCATTGATGCCATACATATACTCGAAATATTTTGAGTAGGGTGTCGTCGTTTCAAAAGAACCCAGGCTAATCCGCCATAGCAAAATAATATCTCCCGGCAAAATTCCTTCTTCTAGCCGAACCATATTGCGTTTGGGAACGGGCTTGGCCTCCAAGAGCCAGGCTGCCAAGTCACGCTCGGGGGAGATATAGGGTTTGACCTCGTGGTCTTTATACATTTCTTCAACACGATTCTGGAGTGACATTTACTTTACCTCACGAATTGCGTAATAATTTCCATCATTGTCTGCAAAGCTAACTACCTTCATGAAACCAAGGTCCATGACTGGATTCGTTGTGACACCACGTTCAACAAGTTCTTCGTAAGTTTTGGCTACATCTACTGATGCCATCAAGATGGATGGAATACCAAGAAACATCTCTGGATGCATTTCAGCAACTGCTGCCTTATCATGAAGAACAAATTGTACCTCACTATCTGATTTAGGTGCAATAATGTAAGAAGTTTGGGGGCCTTGCACTTGTTTTTCTACACGTTCAAATCCCATTTTCTCTTTCCAAAATTGAGCTGAAGCCTCAATATCATTCACATATAACATAACTTGTCCGATTGATTGAATCATCTTAAATACCTCTTTTGCATTGTACGAACATGTGTTCAAACCATTATACACTAGATAGGGATATTCTCCAAAGAAAAACGACTCTTAGAGCCGTTCAAAACCTAGGAAACGAGTCCCCTGAAAATGCAGGGTGCCTACATCTCCCTCTGCTAAAAGGGCATATTCATCTGAACGAAGGCGAAATTCCTGCCGTTTTCCCTCCCATTCAAACGTTACATAATAATTGGTTCGTGCTACTTCGTTACCAAAAACATGGGTTCGTTTAGAGACAAGCTTAGCCTTACAAGATTCTTTGGGCGCCCGATTGTTGTGGTGCCATTCCATAAAATTTTTAATAATATGGAAACAAACCGTCGCTAATATGATCGCGGAAAAACTGTAGAAAAGGGCCGTATGCCATACTAGGCTTCCATCTGGGGCAAACAAGTTCTCAAACATCATTATTCTCCTTTTGTATCTATAAATATAGTATATCATATTATTGTTTTAGATGCGCTTTTTATACTAGATAAAAATTGAAAAAATCCATATTTCATGGTAGAATGAGCATAATTTTGAACAAGACAAGAAAGGATTTTCAATGAAAAAAGTACTAGTTCTTGCTCTAGCTTCGAGCATCTTGCTAACTGCCTGCACAAACAACTCGACAGCTAATAGCTCATCTTCTGCAGCATCTAGTTCTAGTCCAAGCTCGACTACGACAGCTGATACAACTGCTTCTAGCCAATATGCCAAAGATTTGGCATACGCCATTAACAATCCCAAAGCTACATTCCCCCAACTTTCCAATGAAATTGGTGAAAATGAGGCTGCTGTTAAAATAAAGACAACCGAAGGCGACATCACTATAAAACTCTTCCCCGAGCAAGCACCACTAACTGTGGAAAACTTTCTGACTCATGCGAAGGAAGGATACTATAATGGAACGATCTTCCATCGTGTCATTAAGGATTTCATGATTCAAGGTGGCGATCCTCTTGGAAATGGTACTGGTGGAGAATCTATCTGGGCCGGAAAAGATACTACTATCGATGCCGGGAATGGTTTTAAAGACGAGATTTCAGCTTTCCTTTATAACATTCGTGGCTCACTTTCTATGGCAAATGCTGGTGCAGGAACAAATGGAAGTCAGTTTTTCATCAATCAAAATACAACAGACATGTCTAGCCAACTTTCTAGTTCTAGCTATCCTGGTAAAATCATTGATGCTTATAAAAACGGAGGCAATCCAAACTTAGATGGCAAGCATACCGTATTTGGTCAAGTCATCGAAGGGATGGACATCGTAGATAAAATCGCTTCCGTCGAAACAGATGATAGCGATAAACCTAAAACAGATGTAAAAATTGAGTCAATTGAGATCATTAAAGACTACACTAACTAGGTCAGACCAATAAAAAATGAAAACTTGAGAATTTCCTCAAGTTTTCATTTTTTATTACAATTGTTTTCCTTGTTTTCCATTATATAAACCCTTGAATACTTGATAGAGGATTGGTACAGCAATGATGGTCGTAATTGCAGTGCCATAGGTTCCTAAAATCCTACCCAAAGCAGCTAAAAATGATGCTGATGGCGTTAGTCCACCGACTAAACTACCCGTCAATGTGTACTTCAACAGGTTCAAGATAATTTTTGTGAGGGCTGCAACTATCCCAACCAACATAATATTTGATAGACTATCGTTTGCCTGTAGGAATTTCTCATAAAATAGGTGGAGGACAAAACAGACAATGAGTGATTCTAGAATGGTAATCCAAGCAACGGAAGCATATCCCGACAGTAAATCGAAGATGCCTAGACCGAGTGAGGCTGCCAGCGCCCCTTTTTTGGCACCAAAGATTAGTACTCCTACTACCACCAGAGCATTGCCTAGATGGACAAATTGACTCCCAAAAGGAATACGAATAAAGAAGACAACCACACAAATAAGGGCTGCAAATAGGCTAATTTCTGTTAATTGACGCAATTGACTCTGTTTCATAATTTCTCCTTTAATGTTTGAAATGCCTGCTGTAATTCTGCTAGAAAAGGTTCAAAGGAAATCCCAAATTTCAAGTCTCTATCCAAAGCAAGGGTACGCTCTAAACTCTTGTCGATAAAATCTAAAGCTAGAGGGATAGCTTGATGGAGATTGATTTGTTGGATGGTTGCTACAGCCAACAAGGTAGATAGAATGTCACCTGTTCCAAAGAAATTTGCTGGATATTTTTTAGACATATAGGTAGTTATTTCCCCTGTTTCCTGCTGAAAATAGGCTACACCTATTTGGCTATCATCAAAGGAAATCCCGGTCAGTACAATATCTGCAGATACCTGCTCCGCTAAAGCTTCCAGTAAGTCCTCAATAGCCGCCCTATCGTAGCAAGCTCCCAAATAATCCCTCCCTGTCAAAAAAGCTGCCTCTGTTACATTGGGAAGAATGAGCTTGGCCGACTGGATCAACTCTTTCATGGCTTCTACATAGGTAGATGTGAAACCTGTATACAACTTCCCTCCATCCCCCATGACCGGATCAACAATCAATGGTGTCTCTGTTTGTTTCGCATACATGGCCAATTGACTTAGTTGCTGAGGATTTCTACAGTAGCCAGACAAGATGCCTGCCAACTCCAAATTCAAGTTCTTCCACTGTTCAAAATAGGCTCGATTCAAGTCAGTCATATCTTCAACGACAACATCTGGAAAACCACCCGTATGAGAAGAAAGTAGTACCGTTGGTAAAAGAATCGTTTCTACCTGACAGGCTGCTGCAATTGGGATGCTAGTGGCTAGGGCAACCTTACCCACACCAGGCAAATCATTTGCAAGCAATAATCGCTGAACCATAACAACCTCCTAAATTATTTTTCTTAAACAAAATTGTAAAGTATTTTCACGAGCTTTTCAATAACTCTTATCAGAAATTGTATGGGGACAGATGGCTGAAACCTTATAATATAGGGCTCAAATTACTGCATAAGAAAAACAGTAACAACTTCTTGCTACTGTCATCCTATTTCAATGTATTGTTGTCAAAATCTGCTTAATTTTTCTCCAGAAAGGCAATCAGGGTCTGGGCAGAACGTTCTCCTGCTTGAATGATAAATTCATCAAAGGTGATATTGGCATCTCCCTGAGCTGTGTCACTCATGGCACGGATAACCAAGAATGGCTTACCTGTATTGACAGCTGCTTGAGCGATAGCTGCTCCTTCCATCTCTACGGCAAGGACTTCTGGAAAATGTTCCTTGATGCTGGCAATCCTATCTTGACCTGCGATAAAACTGTCACCTGTCACAATCAGACCCACATGACTAATCATTTCCTGCTCTGCTAAAACGGTTCTTAGCTGTTCTAACAAGACTTGGTCGGCTGGATAATACAATTCCTGCCCTGCCATTTGCCCGTAAGCATAGCCGAAAGCCGTCACATCCACATCGTGGTAAGCCAATTGATTCGCTACAACCACATCACCGATGGCAATACCTTCGGCAACAGCTCCTGCCGAACCTGTATTGACAATGACATCAACCGAAAAACGATCTGCCAAAACAGCCACGGACATAGCTGACATAACCTTACCGATACCTGACTGAACAAGAACGACTTCATGTTGACCGATTCGTCCCTGATAGTAAGTTCGACCCAAGACATCGATTTCAGTTGCATCTTGTAGATGCTCGACCAAAATCTTTAATTCCTGAGGCATGGCTGCGATAATTCCAAATTTCATCTCTTCTCCTAAATAAATAATACTGCAATGATAAACATTATCAGTAAGATGATGACCCAAAAAAGGATTTTGTTTACCTTACTGCGGAAAGCTTCTCGCTTGATGGTTTCGATACGGCGACTTTTTACTACAGTAGGTTTGACCGGGATTCGGATCGTTTGTCCCTCTTCATATCCCTGATAATCTTCTTCTAGATATGGATCGAATAGAGCATCATCCATTGATATATCCTGGTTTGGACGATAGTGCCCAAACTGGCTAGATTGGTCGGAATACTGTTTCTTTTTCACTTTCTCTAAAATTTCATCCGTCAACAAGGGCTTGCCCATTGCTAGTTTCCTGCTTTCTCATGAGTTGTAAATATTGGATAGCCATGATGGTCTTTGCATCACAAATATCGCCAGTAGCCACCAAGTTCAAAGCCTCTTCCAAGGTTACCTCATGTAATTCGATAACCTCATCTTCATCCATTGGACGAGGATTTTCAACCTTGATAAGGTTATCTGCTAAATAAAGGCGAATTCGTTCATTACAGAAACCGATGGCTGAATAGAAATCTGCCAACAAGGTCAGTTTGTCACTAGTATAGCCTGTTTCTTCTTCTAATTCACGCAACGCAGCATCTTCAAGCGTATCTTCTTCGCCTAGCTCCAATTTCCCCGCCGGAATTTCATAAATAGTACGTTCAATGGCCTTGCGGTATTGTTTGACCAAAATCATTTTACCTTCTGGGGTAACGGCTAAAACGCAAACTGCTCCCTTGTGGAAAATGAGTTCGCGCTTACCAGTTCCACCATTTGGCAAGGCAACATCATCTACTACTACATCAAAAATATGCCCTTTAAAAATTTCTGTCCGCTCAATGGTTTTTTCTTCAAAATTCATATGATTACCTATTTTTGACTTGGATGGAACGGAAAACGAGTCGCATAACCTTCTTTGTTTTCTTGACGACCACGACCAATACCGATGGCATCCTCTGGAATGTCTTTTGTAATGACAGAACCTGCAGCCAACAAGGCGTTGTCCCCAATAGTTACTGGTGCGATGATGGTTGAGTTAGAGCCAACAAAGGCATTATCTCCAACGGTTGTTTTAAATTTATTTTTACCGTCGTAGTTGACCGTGATGGTACCAGCACCAACGTTAACATTATTGCCAATCGTTGCATTTCCTAGATAGGTCAAATGACCAGACTTCGTTCCTTGACCAAGTGTAGAGGCCTTGATTTCCACAAAATTTCCAACGTGAACATCTTTTTTCAAGAGACTGCCTGGACGAATATGGGCGTATGGTCCCACCGTCACACCTTCTTCAATGACAGATTCTTCAATGTCTGAGTTGCTGATGACGACATCTGCTGCAATTTTCGCATCGCGTACACGAGTACCATTGGTTAAAACAGTACGTTCACCAATCACAGTTTGCCCTTTCAAGACAACATTAGCTTCGATAACAGCTTCTGCACCAATCTCAACATCAATATCAATATAGGTTGCATCTGGGTTGATAAATGTCACTCCATTGACCATGTGTTTTTCATTGATTCGTTTGCGCATAACAGCTTCTGCAGTCGCAAGAGCGACGCGATCATTGACACCCAAACTTTCATCAAAATCACGCAATACATAAGCACCAACCTTCTCGCCTGCCTGACGGAAAATCGAAATAACATCTGTCAGATAGTATTCACCTTGGGCATTGTCCGTATTAATATCTTTAAGCGCTTCAAAAAGACGTTTATTATCAAACAAGTAGGTTCCTGTATTGATTTCTTTCACTTGTTTTTCAAAATCGTTGGCATCTTTTTGCTCAACAATTTTTTGCACTTCCCCATCAGCATTGCGAATAATCCGACCATATCCGAATGGGTTATCAGCCTGAGCTGTCAAGATAGTCGCAACATTCTTATGGCTGACATGAAAGTTAATGAGGTTCTTCAAGCTTTCTCCTGTAATCAGCGGTGTATCCCCTGCGATAACAAGGGTCTGACCTTCCAAACCTGCAAGAGCTGGCTCAGCCATCATAACGGCGTGGCCTGTCCCCAGTTGTTCAGATTGAAGGGCAAACTCTGACTGCCCTTCGAGAACAGTCTGCACCAATTCCGCCTTGTGCCCCACAATCGTCACGGTTTTTGCAGGTTCCATGGCATCCACTGCACGCTTTACATGCTCCAACATGGTAATTCCTGCCACCTTGTGTAAAACCTTTGGCAAGTCAGACTTCATACGAGTTCCCTTACCCGCTGCTAGGATAATTGCGTAGTTATTGCTCATAAGTATCTCTCTTTTCAATAGTATAATCCTATTATAGCAAATTTTGATGTTTTTGGAAAATTGCAGAACTCCAATTGTCTGGGAGACAGTTGGAGGTTGGAAATGAAGCAACCCGTTAGTTACATTAAGGATTGGGGAAAATTTGGAAGTCGGAAATGGCTCGAACATAATTCGCTTCAGTCGTAGAAGACTATTTAGATATAAAAAAGGAGCCTGAGCTCCTTATAATCTTAATGAAATAGCTGAAATCCTCTTTGACCATCTGCTCTTGCTTGCTCCGTCAGGGCTTTAAATTCCTCCCAGACAGGGCGTTCTTGGTCTGTAAAACGGAGATTGGCGCCTGGAAGACTAGCCTTGGAAATCATCTGAACAAATCCTGACAAACTATTTGCCAAAGCCACTCCTTCCTTACTAGCCACCTCTTCCTTGGCCACAAGCAAGGCCGACTGCAATTTCTCCGTCAGTTCTTTGCCGATTGATTCCTCTTTCCCAGCCAAAATGGGAGAAAGCTGGTCCAATAACTCAATGATGCGTTTTTTATCCATAGCAAACTCCTTGGTTTGTTTTTTATATTATTATACAATAAAATCAAGGTACTCACAAGTGAAAACTTACATTTTAGGGTATACCAATTCAAATTCTTCACAGACAACCAGCATATCTTCTGAGAAGGTCAGACCTGCTTCCGCCAGCCAGATTGTGAAAAGTTCTTCGTGGACCTGCCGCCAGTGAGCCAAACTTTTCTCTTTTACGACGGATAATTCACCTTCCTGACGGAACTCGCCCTCCTTATAGGCATGGTCCGCTGTCACTTGGGAAAAGGGCGTCACATAGACCTTGATGGTCTGGATGATGCACACAGCCTGACCTTGCCCATCGAGAATGATGTCGTAGCCACCAGCCGTCGGGATTTCTTCTCCCTCGACTGCGTAGAGGGCATGGGCAGAGCTGGTCGAGGTTTTGATGCCTCTAGCCACCAAGTTAGCCAGTCGATCAGCTTCCGCCCCAAAAGCCCAGGCCTCTGGCTCAGGACCTGCTTGGGGATTGATGGCAAGAAATTCTTGCCAGAGTTGTGTTGGGGTCATGGTTTTTCCTTTCTAGAATACCATTCCTCTCGCGTCAATAAACTCACTCGTTCGGTACGAACTTCATCAATGAGTGGGAAATGCACATCTTCCAAGAGGTATTGGTATACAAAACCCAGCTTTTCTTGTACACGCAGAGACTTACTATTTTCTACAAAAGCACGGCACCAAATCTTGTCTAAACTCAACTGGGAAAATCCGTAATCCAGTAAAACTTGACTAGCTTCTGGAATGAGACCTTGTCCCCAAAATCCCTGGCCAAGCCAGTAGCCCAGTTCTGCTTCTGAATCTGGCAAATCAAGCCCGCTCTGCTTGCCAATCATCAGGCCAATACTGCCAATCACCTGGCCTGTTTCTTTGAGGACAAGGGCATAGGTTTCGGGTTGACTGAAGACTGTCTTGATAATCTCTCGACTTTCTTCCAGACTTTGATGAACTGGCCAACCTGCTGCGGGTCCTACATCTGGATGACTGGCCTGAGAAAATAAGTCAACTGCGTCTGACTCGCTCCAAGGACGGAGCAACAGACGATTGGTTTCTAACATCATATGATAACCTTTCTACTTCAAACTCCAGCCGCCGTCAATGGTGATAATCTGGCCTTGCATGGAAGCGAGCTTGCCAGTAGCCAGCATGAAGGTTAACTCTGCAATCTCTTGAGGCTGGGTCCAGCGTCCGATAGGGGTCTGGTCTGCCACCCAGTCAGCTAGTCCTCCAGGCTCAAAATCCTTCTGCGTCATCCCTGTCCGGACGGCTCCAGGGGCAATGCCAAAGACCTGGACCTTGTCCTTGGCATAGTCCAGTGCCAACTGCTTGGTAAAACCGGCCAAAGCGTGCTTGGAGGCGGTATAGGCTGAGCCTCCGCCGCCTGCAAGGCTAGAAGCAATGGAGCACATATTGATAATGATGCCGGACTGTCTGTCCACCATTTGCTGCAGATAGGGACGAGTCAGTCTAGTCACCGCAAAAAAATTAACCGCGAAGATGCGAGCTAATTCATCCTCCTCAATATCGAGGTGGGGGCGGTAATCGTCTAGAATACCTGCGGTGTTACAGAGAACATCGACTACTGTCTGGCACCATGAAAAGACTGGGCTTAAATCGCCAGTCAGGTCCAGCTGTAGAAAGTGGAAATCGCCTGCCAAATCAGGCTTGTCGGCCTGATCAATCCCGTAGACACGCCAGCCATTTTCCAAAAAAATCTCCGCCTGAGCTAGTCCAATGCCGCTGGAAACGCCGGTGATGAGGGCTGTCTTAGTCATGGACTTCCACCCAGTCGGTCGCAAGGACGTCGCAGGGGGTCGGGCTCCACATGGAGAAGCCTTCGCCCTCGCCTGTCACGTTGATGAGGAAGTAGGGGGTCGCCTCCAGCTTTTGTCCGTGTACCTCAATGGTGTCAAAGAGCTGGACGTAGTTCTCCGCTCCGCCCCAGCCTGTGCGAACGTACTTTTTCTTGGCCTTCAAGCCTGGTAAAATCTCTTCAAATGTCATGGTTTTCTCCTTTGTTGCTTTTCTCTCTTTCAACCATTATACCAAAAAATCAGACCACCCTAAAGAGTTGCCTGATCGTATTTCTACCCCACATTCTCCTTTTTCAATAGGAAAAATGTGCCTGCAAGTGTTGAGAAAAAGGCAAGAAGCATAAAGAGCAGAGGCAACCAACCAGTCCAGTCCTGCGGTCCATAGCCAAACTGGCTGGCCAGCAGCTGACTAAAGCCGCTGAGAACCGTTAGGACATAGGCTGGAATCAAGGTATCTACAATTTCTGACTTACTGCGATAGTAGAAGAGACCAGCTACGATCCCTAGAATCACCAAAAGACTGGCCCACAAGGGCAGAGGAATGCCCTCATAAAACTGCCGACTAATCCAAAAACGCAAGACAATCAACCCCACAAAGCTAAGCCCCCAAGTCCCCATCAGCAGATAGGACTTGATTTTTGACCGTTCATAGACTAGGTTCTTTAGGATGAAAAAAGCAGAGCTGGGTAGAATGAGCGCCAGAAGCAAATCGCACAGCAAGCCCCGCCATTCTAGGACCATTTCACCAGTCACTCCAAACAAACCTAAGAAAAAACAACTAATATAGACAAGGGAAATCAATCCTGTTAACCGCAGACCATAGTACCAGCGAATGGGCGGCAGGTCAGACAAGAGTTCATCCGCCATTTGCTTGCTGTCTTTGCCTAAAAAATCCTCTGCTGACTGACCGTCTGCTTGGGCATCCAAGACATCTTGGTAGATTGAAAGCAAGAGTTCGGTCGCCCTTTCCTCCTGCTCATGAAAGGCTGATGCCAATATCAAGTAAGCATGGAGCTTACGCATATAGGCCTTGTTTTCCTTGGTCAACTTCCCCTGTAAGTTGCTAATAGTATTCAAATTTTCCTGTTGTTTGTTCATTCTACTTCTCCTTTTTCGATACCAACAACCAAACACCTAGCCAACTAGAAATGGCAGGAATGAGCAACAATAGTAAGTTTAGCCAAACTGGAACGGTCATGACCATATTTACCACACCGCCAACAATCATAAAGAGATAGGTCGGTAAAAAGATATAGCGGACTAATTTTTCCTTTTGGAAAAATAGCAGAGCGAGACCGAGCAAGGTGAGTGGCACTAGAAGCCCCCAGCCAGTCAAGACTAGGTCAGGTTCCTTGGGCATTGCCCAGAGACGAAGTCCACAAATCACGAGAAAAAGAAAGGGGATGCAGAGAAAACTTGCCCAAACCTTGATTTTGTTGGTCTGGTAAATTAAACCGCGAATGATGAGGAAAATCCCAGCGGGGAGGAGGAGGCTAAGTACCGCGTCGCAGATCAAGCCCAGCCAGTTGAGGGAGATGGTTCCTGTCCCTGCAAAATCCATCAGCCATTGGCTACCGAGGTAAATGATGAGCATGAGGCCACTCAGGTTTGCGACTTCCCTGAAACCAATCGGAGGGAGGTAGCTGAGTAGGTCATCCGCCATCTGCTTGCTGTCTTTGCCCAGAAAATCCTCCGCCGAAAGCGAACCCACTGAAAAAGTCATCAACTTGATGGCTTTTTTTGCTATACTAGAGTCGAGGTGATTCCTATGCTTGATAATCAAATTCAGTTAGATCTTAGTTCCTATTCTCCCCTGTATGATATTGTTGTTCCCAAAAATCATTTTTTACGGCAGCTAACGGA
>NZ_JAOTGJ010000033.1:0-18624 GCF_044427225.1 Streptococcus sp. 2022WUSS037
TATCCCTTCCTCTGACGATCTTGGTTTCTAGCGTCAGACTTAAAACGGTCTCTCCCCAGACCGTTTTAATCCGCTACCTCACGATAGTCAGGCTTGGGAGTCGCTATAGGGTTCACCGGTAGCGGGTACCCACGGAGGACTTTCACCTCAGATGTACGACATGCCCGTCGTACTATGAAAAAAGCCTGAATGTACAGGCTTTTTTATTTTAGTCCACCCTGAGGGAATCGAACCCCCATCTCAAGAACCGGAATCTTACGTGATATCCATTACACTAAGGGTGGAAATGAAAAACTTGCACAAGGCAAGTTTTTATTTGAATTACAATTCAATGTCACCGAAAAGGTCAGCCATTGAGAATCCAGATTGAGTTTCTGGCAATTCGTAATCACGTTTTTCTTCACGTTTTTGACGACGTGGACGTGGAGCACGTTTTTCTGCTTTTTCTTCGCCTTCAGCTGCTGCTGGACGCTCTTCCAAAGCTTTGATAGAAAGTGATACACGCTCATCAGCTGCGTTTACTTCAAGAACTTTAACAGTTACTTCTTGACCTACTGACAAAGCATCTTTTGGATTTTCAACACGTTTGTGTGAAATTTGTGAGATGTGTACCAAACCATCAATACCTGGCAATACTTCAACGAAAGCACCAAAGTCAGTCAAACGTTTCACTTTACCTTCGATCACATCACCAGCTGCCAATTTTTGCTCAACGCCATCCCATGGACCAGGCTGTGTAGCTTTCAATGACAATGATACGCGACCTTCAACTTCGTCGATTGCAAGAACTTTAACTTCAACTTCCTCACCAACTGTTACAGCTGATTTAGGAGATACGTTACGCTCATGTGACAATTCAGTCAAGTGTACCAATCCATCTACACCACCAAGGTCGATGAAAGCACCGAAGCTTGTGATACGTGCAACTTTACCAGTTACAACTTCACCAACTGACAATTTACCAAATACTTCAGCACGTGCTGCTGCAGCTTCTGCTTCAACAACTTCACGACGTGACAAGATGAAACGGTTCTCAGCAGGATCAACTTCTTTGATTTTCGCATCAAATTCTTGACCTACGAAACGCTCAGTGTTACGAGTGAAACGGCTGTCGATCATTGAAGCTGGGATGAAACCACGAAGACCTTCAAATTCAACTGCAAGACCACCTTTAACGGCACGAGTTACTTTAACTGTAACAACTTCTTCTTCACGACCAACAAGCTTGTCCCATGCTTTACGTGCTTCCAAACGTTTTTTAGATACAAGATAAGTAACAGTGTCTGTATCTTTACCAACAACTTGGCGAAGTACTAACAATTCAAGTGTTTCACCAACTTTTACAAGGTCGTTGATATCAGCATCACGGTCGTTAGTCAACTCACGAAGAGTCAATACGCCTTCAACACCAGTACCTGAGATAGCTACGTTTGCTTGACCAGCATCAACTGTCAATACTTCTGCAGTTACCACATCACCAGGTGTAACTTCGCTTACACTGTTCAACAAATCTTCAAATTCGTTCATTATAAAAAAACCTCCGACAATCAGGTCTTTCGACCCAACATAAAATATATTTTATTTAAGGCACACGCAAGGACAACAACAATTAGACATCTTTGACGAACTAGACTATATCTAGTACCTTTACTGGGGTAGCTGGATTCGAACCAACGCATGAGGGAGTCAAAGTCCCTTGCCTTACCGCTTGGCGATACCCCAAAACATTTTCTAAGATAGTATTCTGAAATGAACTCGGGCTAAACGCTGTGTAAAAAAGATAAGTCGCCTAGCAAATCAGGATTTGCAGTCAACTTCCTATTTTTACTATGCGTTTGACGCCCTTAGTATCTTAGACATGGAGAGAGAGGGATTCGAACCCCCGAACCCGAAGGAGCGGATTTACAGTCCGCCGCGTTTAGCCTCTTCGCTATCTCTCCGTGCACTAACAGTCACTATTCTAACATAAAATAGCGACTATTACAAGCCTTTTAGTGACTTAAATTATAATTTTCAATAATATTTCCGACTGCTTTTTCTAATTTTTTGTAAAAGCTTTCGGTATTTCCATTTTTAATAACTGCAAAGTTATTTTCAGCCAATTCTGCAATTTCTCCAATTACTTTTTTACCTATAACAAGGCGGTAACCAGGGAACTCTTCTCTATTGACAAGAACTTTGCTATCTTCAATCTGAATTTCAATTTTTTTATCTTTTTTACTCATTTTCAAACCTCACTTTTACTATTCTACAAAAAAAGAGAAGAGCTTGCAAGTGCAAGCCTTCTGAAATTATTCTACTTCGACAATCCAGCCTTCTGGCGCTTCAATATCACCAAACTGGATACCTGTTAATTCGTCATATAATTTACGAGTGACAGGTCCTACTTCTGTTTCACTATGGAAAACATGGAGTTTGTCTGCAATCTGGATACCACCAATTGGTGAGATGACTGCAGCTGTTCCGCAAGCTCCTGCTTCGACAAACTGGTCTAATTCTTCGACAAGGACTTCACGCTCCACTGCCTTCATTCCCAGACGATGCTCTGCCAAATACAAGAGAGAATACTTAGTAATGGACGGCAAGATTGATGGCGAAATCGGTGTGACAAACTCGTTATCAGCTGTAATACCAAAGAAATTAGCAGACCCTACTTCTTCAATCTTGGTGTGGGTAGCTGGGTCCAGATAGATGACATCTGAGAAGCCCTGCTTTTTAGCATATTGGCCCGGCAAGAGCGATGCTGCATAGTTACCACCAACCTTAGCCGCCCCTGTTCCATTTGGTGCCGCACGGTCGTACTTGTCCTGAATGAGGAAGTTGGTCGGAGCCAAACCACCCTTGAAGTAGTTGCCGACCGGCATGGCAAAAACGGTGAAAATATACTCTTCCGCAGGTTTTACGCCGATGATGTCGCCGACACCAATCAGGAGCGGACGGAGATAAAGGGTACCACCAGTTCCATAGGGAGGAACGTAGTCCGAGTTGGCTTTGACCACCTCTTTACAAGCCTTGATGAAAAGGTCAGTCGGTACAGGCTCCATGAGCAAGCGGTCAGCTGTTCGTTGCAGGCGCTCAGCGTTTTGGTCTGGACGAAAGAGCTGGAGTTTCCCCTCCTTGGTGCGATAGGCTTTAAGGCCCTCAAAGGCCTGCTGACCGTAGTGAAGGGCTGGTGAGCTTTCTGAAATGTGCAGTTCCGCATCTTCGGTCAGCTGCCCTTCAGACCATTGGCCATTTTTGAAATGAGCGATGAAGCGGTAAGGTAGTTTCATATAAGAAAAACCAAGGTTTTCCCAGTCAATATTCACTGTCATATAGTTTCTCCAAATTCATTTTTTACTATTTTACTACTTTTGAAAGTGATTTTCAATTAAAAATTCAGAAAATTTTGTTAATATAAGAAAAGGGAGTGAGAAAGAACTCGACTGGTCTAATAAAGAGTTCGTCTTCTCACCCCCGCACAGTTGATTAGGTCAGATTTGGAGTGTAAGACACGAACAAATCTGCCAATCAACCACTGCGCTGAGATGTTGACACGAACTCTGAGAAGTGGCGCCGGGTTCCCCCTTACTCTTTAAAAACAAATTCTAGTTGAATTTCAGGTGAGATAGCATTAAATAAATTTTGGTAGTAGTTTTTGGCTGACTCTTTTATGTCTTTCTGATAATCTTCTAGAAACGTTTCTTGTTCTGCTGACTGAAATTCATCTGTGATCAGTTGGGCAGTATCGATTTCTTCCGTCGCAAAACTAAGTATCTCACCACTCTTATCATATAAGGTATAAGGTTCTTCTACATCTAATTCCAATCCAACGACTTCAAAGGCTGGAAGGGTAATTTTGTACCTATTTTCAGAAAGATGTTCAATGGATACAGGACTTTTGATACCAAATTTTGCCTTGTACTTGATGATTAAGAGGGCTGATTTTTCTGAGAAAGGCATTTCTTGACTAAATAAGACCGTGTAGTTTTTAGCGGTCACAATTTTCTGGACAGCCGTATTTAGAAATACCAATTCATTGACTTGCTCAACAGACTCAATAGCCGTATGGACACTCACTTCCTGCTGATTACTCTTTTCACCAGAGATGTAGCCGTATCCCCATACACCACACAATAACAGAAGGAAGGATAGAACAAGCCATAGATAGACTTTTATACTGAAAAAAATTTGATAATTTTCATAGCATTTACCTCCCCTACAGTATAGCAAAAAGACTGCTTTGCGAGCAATCTTTTTAATCTATCCAAGCCCTAAACACTTCCTCATCAGAAATGGTATCCGAAACGAAGCTGCCATTGCTGGTGCGTTCAGACAGGCTGAGCTGGGTCACATCAACCTCATAGAGTTTGCCCGTTTTGGACTGCACATGAAGCACTTGACTAGTCGTCTCATCTTCATTTGCCGTGCTAAAGAGATCAAAATCCCCCTGGTCCGTCAAGACTGGACCCGCCGCAAAGACACGGTGAGGCTTAGCCTTGAGTTCGCGAAGCACCTGCAAACCACGCTTGGCACGGCTGGTCACAGGGATTTCCTCCACCGCCATCCGCTTCAGACTACCACGCTGAGTAAGGAGATAGACGGAGCTGGTATTGCTGATAAAGGCCGCAGCCACCACATCCCCATCCTTGAGGTTGACCGCCTTGACACCGGCCGCCTTGGCACCGATGATTGGCACTTCTTCGATGTTAAATCGCAGAGCGTAGCCCTTTTCTGTCATTAGCATGATGTCGTCCAAGACGACAGGCGATACAGTAATAACCACATCATCCGCATCTTTGAGTTTGGCATACTTGGTTGACTTGGACTTGTAAGTCCGCCATGGTGTAAACTCCTTCCGCTCCACACGCTTGATTTGACCGTATTTAGTCACCGCGAAATAAGTTCCCTCATCAAAATTCTCAACCAGTTCAGCGAAGATAATCTCTTCATTGGTATCAAAGTTCATCAGGGTCTGGCTCAGGTGTTCACCAATGTCCTTCCAACGAATATCTGTCAACTCATGGACAGGTCGGTAGATGACATTTCCAAGATTGGTAAAGAGCAAGAGGTGCTGGGTTGTCTTGGCATTTTGCAAGAAAATCAGCTGGTCATCCTCTCGTTTGCCCATTTCTTCAAGCGTTGAGGCATTGAAAGAACGAGGACTTGTTCGTTTGATATAGCCTGCCTTGGTCACGCTGACAAAGGTTTCTTCTTCGACAATCAAGCTGGCAGTGTCAATCTCAATCGTTTCTGCCTGATCTTGCAATTCACTCAAACGAGGATTGCCAAACTGCTTCTTGACCTCACGCAGTTCCTTCTTCATAAGATTGAACATGGTCCGCTCATCGCCAATAATAGCTGCCAAGGTCTGAATCTGCTCGCGTAGGGCTGCTTCTTCATTTTCCAAGGTCACAATGTCGGTATTGGTCAAGCGGTAAAGTTGCAAGGTCACGATAGCTTCTGCCTGTTCTTCGCTGAAATCATAGCTAACTTTCAAGTTTTCCTTGGCATCAGCCTTGTTTTCAGAAGCACGGATAAGGGCAATAACCTCGTCCAAAATAGAAATAACACGGATTAAGCCTTCTACGATATGGAGGCGTTTTTCAGCCTTTTCCTTGTCAAACTTAGAACGGGCAATGATAATCTCACGGCGGTGGGCGATGTAGCTAGACAGAATCTTCTGCAAGCCAACCTGACGCGGTGTGAAGTTATCAATCGCCACCATGTTAAAGTTGTAATTAATTTGCAGGTCGGTGTATTTGTAAAGGTAGTTGAGAATGGTTTGCTCGTCGCTGTCTTTTTTCAGCTCAATGGCAATCCGCAGACCTGTACGGTCTGACTCATCACGCACCTCAGCAATACCAGGCACCTTGTTGTTGACACGGACATCATCAATCTTTTTAACCAGAACAGCCTTGTTGACTTCGTACGGAATCTCAGTAATGACAATCTGTTTCTTACCTGCCTTGAGTTGCTCAATGTCACAACGGCTTCGAACTACGACACGCCCCTTACCAGTTTCATAGGCCTTCTTGATTTCGTCAGCCCCTTGGATAATGGCACCTGTTGGGAAGTCTGGTCCAGGCAGGAACTCCATTAGCTTGTCCAAGCTAGCTGTTGGATGATCAATCATGTAAACAACTGCATCGATGACCTCCGCCAGATTATGCGGCGGGATGTCAGTCGCGTATCCTGCTGAAATTCCTGTCGCTCCATTGACCAAGAGATTAGGGAAGGCAGCTGGTAGCACAGTGGGTTCTTTTTCCGTATCGTCAAAGTTCCAGGCAAATGGCACCGTCTTTTTCTCGATGTCGGCCAAGAGATAACCAGCCATTTCCGACAGGCGAGCCTCGGTGTAACGCATGGCCGCAGGCGGGTCACCGTCCATGGAACCGTTGTTTCCGTGCATCTCCACCAGAATCTCGCGGTTTTTCCAGTCCTGACTCATGCGGACCATGGCATCATAAATAGAGGAATCACCGTGTGGGTGAAAATTCCCCATGATATTCCCGACTGACTTGGCGGACTTGCGGTAGCCCTTGTCAAAGGTATTGCCGTCCTTATTCATGGAATAAAGAATCCGACGTTGCACGGGCTTTAGACCGTCACGAATGTCCGGCAAGGCCCGCTCCTGAATAATATATTTGGAGTAGCGACCAAAACGCTCTCCCATGATGTCCTCAAGGGACATGTTTTGAATGTTAGACATAAAACATAATCCGTCCTTAATCTAATAGTCTGGATAGAGAGGATCTTTGGCTGGAACTACTTTATCAGACAAATATTGTCCTAAACCATTAAAATTATTCTCATTCCACAGTGATTTTTGAAATTCTTCAAAAGTTTGATATTTTTTCATTTCATCCTCTAAATCGAAATCCTTACTATCAAGACTTTCATCAATCTCTCTTTTTGTTCCCATAAAAGTCATCAATTTTTGTTTCTCGTTTTCAGATAACTCCTTATTATCCAATAAGTAATCTAACTCGGAAACTAAATAATAAAATGCTGTATCATATATATTTTCATCACCTTTTATTTTAATTTCATTTTCAGGAAACGAGGCCATATTACGCGTATAATTTTCTAAATCACGAAGTCTATCAGGCGACAAATCATGTTTACCAAACGGAGTGGTTATGAAATGAGAGAATTCCAACTCTGAGGGACGATCCTTATAGGAGTACTCTAGGTAAGTGGCAATTGCTAAAAACGGATATACTCTTAACTCAAATGCAATATCATCTTCTCCTGGTTTTCCAAAAATGTGTGAACGCATGTCTCTATGACCTAATTTACCATAAAAATTATTGGGTAAAACAGAGGTTTCAATTTCATCAATCGTTTTTCCTGTACTTGTTTGTGATATAACATGTTCATACGATACAGGTAAAAGTATGAGTGTAGAATATCTATAACCATCTTTAAATATCCAATAAAGTTTAGCAGGAATATACATATAGTATGATGGCTGTGGAGGCAATGTTAATGGTTTTTCTGATTCATTATATAAAGTATAACTTGGTTTTTCTTGCCAAAAATTCTGGACAATATTAAAATTGGTTGTTTCTAAATAATCTGAACGCTTATTATTTTTATAAGCAACAAAAACTGACGTCCCTAGAGCAACAAGCGAAATAAGTATAGGTATCTTTTGCCATATTTTTTCCCCTAATCCTTTTGATTTTGTTTTAATTTCAATCGGATTTACAACTGAAACACTTAACTCTGTTTTTTTATCTCCACCATCATTTGAAGGGTTATTCTCTATTTTCTTTCTTTTCACCATATTAAATATAATCATTTCTTTCTTAATCTATTGTTTGATGTTTTGACAAGTCAGTTCATTGTATTATCTTTTCTGGATGTTTTTTCTTCTATTCACGATACCAATCAATATCCTTATGTACCTGCTTCCAAACTGTCGCGATAACCAAAACGTCATCTAAATGCCCCCAAAAGTCAGGGACGACATCGATCGGTGATAGGAAAAAAATCAGGCTACTTATGATAGCTATAATACCGCGGGTGGGCACACAGGTGTAGAACTTCTTCCAGTAACTCCGTGCCATGCTAATAGGAATTGGGAAGGATTTGATCTCGTCCCCCACAAAGTGAACCCACTTGATTTTCTTATCCAATTTCTCCAAAAAGGGCTCCATTTTTGCATCGTCCTTGAGTAGGCTTTCTGCTTTCTTGAAACCTTTCTGAATTTCTTCAAGCACTCGTTTTTTATCATTCTACTTTCAGTAGGAAGCTCTTTTCATTTCCTATATGGATTAGAAAACTGTACTTTCCTCCAAGGTAAACTTCACATTGTCCTCAATCCACTTACGGCGTGGCTCGACCTTGTCGCCCATAAGGACAGATACACGGCGTTCAGCACGCGCCAAATCTTCAATGGTCACACGGATAAGGGTACGGGTTTCAGGGTTCATGGTTGTTTCCCAGAGCTGATCGGCATTCATCTCACCAAGACCCTTGTAGCGTTGGAGGATGAAGCCCTTGCCAAAATCCTTGCGGAGATCTTCTAATTCTCCGTCAGACCAAGCATAAGCAATCTTTTCTGTCTTGCCCTTGCCTTTAGACATCTTATAAAGTGGCGGAAGGGCGATGTAAACCCGACCTGCTTCTACTAACGGTCGCATATAGCGATAGAAGAAGGTCAGCAAGAGGGTCTGAATGTGGGCACCATCCGTATCCGCATCGGTCATGATGATAATCTTGTCATAGTTGACATCTTCGATAGTGAAATCCGACCCAACACCTGCACCAATAGTATAAATCATGGTGTTAATTTCTTCATTTTTGAGGATGTCCGCCATTTTTGCCTTGGCGGTATTGATCACCTTACCACGCAAAGGTAGAATGGCTTGGAACTTGCGGTCACGGCCCTGTTTGGCAGAGCCTCCGGCTGAATCTCCCTCGACCAGATAAAGTTCATTTTTAGCCGGATTTTTGGACTGGGCTGGGGTTAGCTTCCCTGACAGAAGCCCCTTGTCCTTCTTGTTTTTCTTACCGTTTCGGGATTCGTCACGCGCCTTACGCGCAGCCTCGCGGGCGTCACGCGCCTTAATGGCTTTACGAACTAGATTTGAAGCTAATTCCCCATTTTCCAAAAGGAAGAAAGTCAGCTTGTCCGATACAATGCCGTCCACCACAGGACGAGCAAGCGGGCTTCCCAGCTTGTCCTTGGTCTGTCCTTCAAACTGCAAATGCTCTTCTGGTACAAGGATAGAAAGGACCGCAGACAAACCTTCACGGTAGTCAGAGCCTTCCAAGTTCTTGTCCTTTTCCTTGAGCAAGTTGGTCTTACGAGCATAGTCGTTCATGGCCTTGGTAATGGCTAGTTTGAGACCTGTTTCGTGGGTACCGCCATCCTTGGTCCGAACGTTGTTGACAAAAGACAGGATATTGTCTGAATAGCCGTCGTTGTACTGCATAGCAACTTGGACTTGGAAACCTGCGTCTTCTCCTTCAAAATAAAGGACAGGTGTCAGGGTTTCCTTGTCTTCGTTGAGGTAAGAAACAAAGTCCTGAACACCATTTTCATAGTGATACTCTTCCTGCTCACCAGTCCGCTCATCTGTCAAGGTCATGGTGACTTGTTTGAGCAAGAAGGCTGATTCTTTCAGGCGTTCGGCAATGGTATTGAACTTGAAATCCGTCGTTGAGAAGATGGTATCGTCAGGCATAAAGGTAACTTTTGTACCTGTTTTTGATTTTGGAGCGGTACCAATCTTCTCTAAAGTCGTGACTGGCTTTCCGCCCTGCTCAAACCGTTGCTTGTAAACAGCTCCATCACGGGTAATCTCAACTTCCAACCAGCTGGATAGGGCATTGACCACCGAAGAACCAACCCCGTGGAGACCACCTGAAGTCTTGTATCCCCCTTGACCGAACTTACCACCTGCGTGGAGAACGGTGAAGATAACTTCAACCGTTGGCTTGCCTGTAGCGTGCATACCGACGGGCATCCCACGTCCACGGTCGGAAACGGACAGACTGCCGTCCTTGTTAATGGTCACATCAATCCGGTCACCGAAACCAGATAAGGCTTCATCGACAGCGTTGTCGACAATCTCCCAGACCATATGGTGAAGCCCATTCCCATCTGTGGATCCGATATACATACCAGGGCGTTTGCGAACAGCATCCAACCCTTCCAGTACCTGAATGGCATCGTCATTATAGTTATTTATGTTAATCTCTTTCTTAGCCAAAACTGACCTCCATACTTATCATCCTTTCTATATTACAAGTTTTTTAGCATTTTTGCAAAATATTTCTGTTACCTATCGGCTGAGACAACTCACAAAATAAGATTTTGGACTAAATTAGATGAAAATATGCTATAATGAAAACATGTTAGTCAATCTTATTTTACTATTTATTGCATATTTATTGGGATCTATCCCGTCAGGACTTTGGATAGGTCAAACTTTTTTCAATATCAACATTCGTGAACATGGTTCGGGAAATACTGGAACAACCAACACATTCCGTATTTTAGGTCCAAAGGCTGGTACGATTGTATTTGTAATTGATTTTCTCAAGGGAACTTTGGCAGCCTTGCTTCCGCTGATCTTTCATGCCCAAGGAATTTCTCCGATTGTCTTTGGGTTAATGGCTGTACTGGGACACACTTTCCCTATCTTTGCCCAATTCAAAGGTGGGAAGGCTGTTGCCACATCCGCTGGTATGTTGCTAGGTGTCGCACCTGCTTTCTGTCTCTATCTGGTTGTCATCTTTGCTACTTCACTCTTTTTGACATCAATGGTGTCTTACTCAAGTGTATTGGCATCAGCTTTAGGAATCTTAGGAGCTCTGCTATTTCCAGCAATAGGAATCATCCTGCCAAGCTATGACTGGCTCTTTACCATCATCATCGTCTTTTTGGGGCTTTTTGTCATCGTTCGTCACAAGGAAAATATCCAACGAATTTTGAAAAAAGAAGAAAATCTAGTCCCATTCGGACTCAATTTAACCAAACAGAAAAAGCGAGTTTAACCACTCGCTTTTAGTTTATAGTCGTTTAGTTTATTTTTAGTACTAGCTCTAACTGTCTGGGAGACAGTTGGAGGTTAGAAATGAAGTTAACAAGGTTCGCGTCAAAAGCTTCTGTACTGGAGTACGGCACAGCGAGTTCAAACAATCCAGTGGAATGTTTGAAGTTGGAAATAAGGAAACGGAGTTTCCTCTTGCGTCGAAATAATGAAAGTCAACTAAATGACTATATGTTGACTTCAACCACTTCAATCCTTTCCCCACCAAGCAAAATCAAATGGCAGTCTACACGCTCTATCTTGTAGGCTTTTTTCAATGCCTCTGCATAGAGTTGCATTTGAGCTTGGTAACGTTGGCTGAGTTGGCTTGGTTTGTCATATTTATCTGTCTTATAATCAAAGAGGACAATATGATCATCATATAGCAGGTAGCCATCGATAATCCCACGAAGGACAAATTGTTCCTGTGATACAGGATCAGTCTGCAAACTTGCAAATGGAGCTTCGCGATGGAGTTTGTCCGTATTGGCTAGAATTTCTCTTCCTAAGTCTGTATCAAAGAACTCTAAAATCATCTGAACTTTGATTTTGTCTTTAACCGCTTGCTCAGCATGAACAGCTTCTAGGGCTGCTCTTACCGTATCTTCTGTCACCAACCAAGAAAGATCCAAGCGTTGCATGAGTTCATGGACTGCTGAACCGACTTGGGCTCCAGTTATTTTTGGTTTCTTGGAAAAATCTGGCAAGTTGAAGGTCCGTTTTGGCTGGTATTTTTCCATAACTTCCATGCCTTCTTGTTCCAAGATTGGTTCATAAAGCTTTTTGATCTGACTTGGAGTGCGTAAACTTGGTAATTCGATGGCAGCCTTATAGCGGGTATTCAACTCTTGGACAGAAGATAATTGGTCCAAGGCCTGGGTAATGTCTTCTGATTGACGAATATCTTTAAGACTGGCGTCTTCTAGCTTACTCTTCAATATCAGTTTACCAATCTTCTCCTCAGTCAAATCCTCATCCGTCACAAAGACTTTCTTGAAGTGCAAGTCTTCTCCTGAGAAGGCCTCATCAATGGCTAGAATCCAGTCTTGGAAGGTCGCCATGCTTTCACGAGTTGATTGGGTAAGTACACCATCTTCCCTCTTGCCATCGTATTTTTCAGCTAACTTGTCAGCATTGCCCTTTCCAACCAGATACAGCTTCTTCTCTGCACGCGTTAGTGCAACATAAAGCAACCGCATTTGTTCTGAGAGGTTAGCAATTTTTAGCTCTTGGAGATTCTTTTGATAAGGAAGAGTGTTCATTAAGACTCGCACCTGAGGCAATGGGCTATTTACCTTATCTTTCATATCCGCTAAATATTGAATACCTAGACCATTTTTACGGCTGATGATGACTGACTGGTAATGGTCTTCCAAGTTGAATCGCTTATCGATATTCATGAGGAAGACATATTTGAACTCCAAACCTTTTGACTTGTGAATGGTCATAAGCTGTACAGCATTTTGCGGTAGAAACTCTTGTACATCTGCCAAATCCTTATCATTTGCTAAGGCACGGTCAATCATGGCGATGAAGCGGGACAAGCCCTTGTAACCTGTTTTTTCAAACTGGTTGGCACGCAGACCTAGGGCATATAGATTGGCCTGACGCTTGCTGCCATTTGGGAGAGCACCGACATAGTCATAGTAGAATTTTTCATTGAAAATCTTCCAAATCAAGTCATAAATAGAATGCAGTTTGGCATAGGCACGCCAGTTTTCCAAAATAGACAAGAAATCCGTGATTTTCTTCTTCAACTCTCCTGACATAAGTTCAGGATGTTGCCCACTTGCTTGCTGGGCTACTTCCATTTTCTGGTAAAAGAAACCTGTCCCAGCCTGCAAGGAAATCCGTGTCAGTTCATCCTCATCGAATCGGAACATAGGCGATTTGAGAAGGGCAACCAAGGCATAGTCATTGAGTGGATTATTGATAACCCGCAAGGTATCCAGCATAATCATGACTTCCAAAGATTGCAGATAGGAGGCTGCTCCACCATCTGCCACAATAGGAATCCCATGTTTTTCAAAAATAGACATAATGAGGTCATTGTGCGTTCGTTTTTGCACCAAGAGAGTGATGTCCTTGAAGGCTGCTCCTTCTTCATTGTGAAGACGAATAATCTCTTTTGCAACGACCTCAATTTCACCAGCAGTTAGAGGTGTTTCATCTTCGGAATCCGTTGAAGGATTTGCGCTATCCTGCTGGTCGTAAATCAAATATTCCATCTCATGATTGGGCTGGGCAATTTTTTGACCAGGACTACCAGCCACTAGACTGTGGGTTTCGTCATACTTGATTTCCCCTACTTGACGGTCCATCAGGCGCGTGAAAATGGCATTTGTCGCCTCCAAGACCTCAATCTGACTACGGAAATTTTCCTTGAGCAAAATCAATTTCCCAGCCTGAGGATTTGCCTGATAAAGTTCAAATTTCTCTTGGAAAATCATTGGATCCGCCTGACGGAATCGATAGATGGACTGCTTAATGTCGCCCACCATAAAGCGGTTGTAACCGTTAGACAGCAGGTCCAGCATTCGCTCTTGGCTATGGTTGTTATCCTGGTACTCGTCCACCATGACTTCGTGGTATTTTTCTTGGAAAAACTGGCGAATGTCCACATTTTCTTCTAAAATACGAATAGCGAAATGCCCAATATCGCCAAATTCAAAAGCGGCTTCCTTGATTTTGACATCCAGATAAGCCTGCGAAAAATCCAAGACAAAGTCACGTAATAATATCAGCAGTGGCACAGCTTGAATCTGATAATCTTTCAGCAGGGTCAATTCATAAACTTCTTGACCCAAATCTCGTAGTCCTGAGATAATCTGGTTCTTGCCAGCATTGTATTCTTCTTTAAAGGCTATCAAATGCTCATCTTTTGGTCGATTGGCATTGGTCAGGCCTTTTCCTCTGGACTGGTCATTGATGAGAAGGATTCTTTCAACCCGCTCCATCAAGTCCTTCTGGTCCAGGCTATCTAAACCGGTCAGCAAATCCAAGACTTCTTCCACATTTGCAAAATACTTGGCAGAACCAAAGTCATTTCTGCCCCATTCCACATGGTAGCGGAAGAAATCTGCTGCTTGATAGAGCTTGTCTAACACTTTTTCCTTAAAGCCTTGCTCTAAGATATGCTCTATACGCTCTTGACTGTACAAATCAGCTTGAACAGCCTGCTCTTTCAGCCATTTAGTTGGACTGCTGGTCGATTGACTAAAATCATGCACCTGATAAACAACCTGACGGAAACCACTGTTATCCTTACGGTTGCCCGAAAAATTGCGAACCAGTTTGCGGAATGCACCTTTTTCATCCTCTTCTAGATAATCTGCAAAGAGCTGGTCAAAAACCTCTTTTTTCAGACTCGCTTTTTCTGTCTCATCCTGTAAAATCCGAAACTGCGGAGAAATGCCAAGGCTATAACCGTAGGTTGTGACCAATTTCTGCGTAAAGGAGTCCATGGTCCCAATATCCGCCTTGGTCAAATCCGCCAACTGGGCAGACAAATGCCGACGCAAGTCCATATCCGTCGTCTCCGCAATGGTTTCATTGAGATTTTTCTCAATCCGCTCCTTCAACTCACCAGCCGCCTTGACTGTAAAGGTCGAGATAAAGAGCTGGTCAATCCCGACACCACGCTTCAACTTATCCAAAATCCGTTGAACCATAACGAAGGTCTTTCCTGACCCAGCCGATGCAGAGACCAGAACATTCTGACCGTGCGTGTAAATGGCTTCAATCTGTTCAGGTGTGCGTTTTTGTTGCTTATCAGAATTGGCTTCCGCCAGCTGCACAGCCCTGATTTCTTCCGCGCTTAAAAATTCTTCAAAAGCCATTAGTCCTGACCTCCTTTCATTCGTTCCATCCAATCTTGACGCTTGGCCTCTTTGACCAACCGCCGTGCCATGCCCATGTGCCGATCTGCCTCAAAACCAGTGATTGCCTTCAGCTGCTCACCTGCCACCGAACGCCCATCTTTGGTATAAGGGTTAATAGCAAAGCGACCATCCAGGATGTCCTTGGCAGCTTGTTTGTAGAGTTCTTGGTTGTGGTTCAATAAAACCGCAAACTCATCTTCCGTGTAGAGTTGGTTACGAGTCTGATAAAAATGATTGAGCCCCAGACTTTCCTCCTTCAAGAAAAGCCCCTTGTAAACCAAGCTCGTATTGGCAGCTCCTTCTAGCTGTTCTAAATTCTTCGTGTCTTTTAATTTGATAATCGGATCCTGCAAATGCAAGTACATAGCCCCAAAAACAGGTTTATCCTTGGTTTCATCCAGCTCTTGTAAGGCTGCCAAGTAGGTCACCAACTGAGGTTTTAGACCATTGTAAAAATCCCCAACTGAAAAAGATTGGTCGCTGGACTTGTAATCTACAACACCGACAGCCTGATTGATTTGTAAGGTATCCAAGCGGTCAATTGTACCATTTACATGCACACTCTTGCCATTTTGAAGGTCAAAAACCAGCGCCTTATCCTGACGGAAACTCTTTTCCTGACCATCAATTTCAACCAAATCATTATCCCGCAAAATGGTTGCACTGGAACGAGCAATCTTATCCAGCACCTCCTCCGTATAGCGAGCATCCGCATCTTGACTATAAAACATAGCAAATTCTGCCTCGTCACGCGTATGCAGGATGGCCTTGTCCACTTTTTGATCAAAATCTAAATCAGATTGATCCATGACCACTCGTTCAAAAATCCGGTGCAAGAACAAACCATGCTGAAAGGCAGTCGGATGGATGGATTCCTGTTCCCGCAAGCGAAGAACATTGCGGACAAAGTAAAGATATTGGTTATTGTAGAAATTGGTCAAGCTGGATGCAGAAAGATTGAGCGGCTTATCCTCTGGATATAAAGCAGCCAAGGTATCAGCTGTAAGCTGTTTAGAAGTTATTTCGCCAGTAATGGTCGGAATTTCAATGCCTTGTGACTCCAATTTCTTTTTCAAATAGCGAACCAATACTGTCCAGAAGGCCGTCTGCCCTTCCCATTCTTCATGTTCAAGAGATGGTCTTTCCGACTCAATCAAACGGGATAAGAGACTCTTGTAGTGACCGATGTCTTGCGGACTAAGTGTTTTCATCCGACCACGTTCTTCAGATTTCAGCCCCATTTTTTGGAGAATCTTGATATAAGGTGAGAGACTGTCCTCGCCTTCGTTATAAATCTGAGGTGTAGAAATAACTAATTGTTCCGTCGCAGCATTCAGCAGAGACATCATGGCAGCATGGTTCTTCTTGATATTCTCTCGACTGACCAAATCAAAACGTGAAGAACTAGCCGAGACAAGATTGACTTTTTCCATCTCTTCTTCTGTCAAAAGACTGGTATTCTTGGCAACTTTTGGAAAATTAGACTGGCCCATTCCGATAGCATAAACATACTTAGCAGTGTGTGGCTCGATCAAATCATAGGATTTGACATTGACCACATCAACCGTTGCAGGAACGGTACGATAGTGACTGGCCTGCATGCCAGCCTGTAAAATAGCCAGAAAATCATCCATTTTCAATTTTTCTTTTCCGAAAATCTGATGAAAATTCTCTAGAATATGGGTAAAACTTTTCCAGACCTGCTCTTCTTTTTCTTGCTCTACTTCGCTCAAATTTTGAGACATTTTTTCCATATTTTTGGGAAGCTCAATTGCCTCCAAAAATGCCATAAACTTCTCAAGCAAGGCCGTTCCAGATTGTGGTCCAGCCTTAAACAGCTGGTTCAAAGGTTCCATAATCTTAGCACGTAGGGGTTCCAAGACGTTCAAATCATAGACAAGTCGCTTCTCCTTGATAGTCTCAGCATCATAGTCCGCTCTGCCATTGACCGAAAAAGCCCTCGAAAAGGCAGCCTGCCCCTTCATATCCGCAAAGAGGATGTAAGACTCAAATAGGTCCAGCTCCTTTTGGGAAATGCTGGCGTACAAACCAGATTTGAGGAGGTTGAGCAGGTCTTCCGCTCGGAAACGATAGCGGCGCAAGCGTTCCAAGGACTCCACAAAATGGACTAGGGGATGATGACTCATCTCCTCTGCCTTGCCGAAATAGTAAGGAATATCATACTTGTCAAAAATCTTACCAATCTGCAATTTGTAGCTATCCACATCACCTAAAAGCAACAAGATGTCTTTATAGCGAGTTCCTTGGTGCACATGCTGGCGAATTGCAGTCGCCACCTGCTCCACCTCTTCTTTTTGGTTAACAACCTCCCATAGCAACACTTTCTTCTTGTCTTCCTCAGTCAATTCCAATTGTGTACCGCTGTAATCGTAAACGGACTCCATATTCTTTGAAAACTTACCGATACTGTCCAAAACTGGCTCTTGACCAATATAGGTGACTTTGGCGCCGAACTGGACTGATAGCTGGCGTAAAAAGTCAACATTGGCTTGATAGACATTGCCTTCCGTATAGGTGGCTTGCACAGCCTTCTTGCTGGCATATACACCAATCAGGATTTCCGACACCCGTTCATTTAAAGCACTTACTAAAGCTCCTTCTTCTGCCGAAAAACGGGAAAATCCGTCTACCACTAGCACAATGTTTTTCAACTGCTCATCCAACTGACCAGTTTCTACCAAGCTCGTCAGCTGTGCTAACTTAGACTGATGCTCAAAGCCTTCTTTGGACAAAATGTCAGTTACAGCCAGAAAAATCTTTACCAAATCAGCCTGCTTGTCTGGAGATTCCATTGCCTCCAAGTCTAAGATGGACATATTTGCCCGTTGCAACTCTTTGTATAAAGCAACTAGCTGGTTAATGAACCCAAAATCCGTCTGTAAACGACCATAGACTTTCAAGTCACCATCTTCAAATTGCGATAGAACACGAAAGAAAATCATAGCCAGACCAACATCATCCAGCGGTTGACCTGTTTCTTTCTTATCAATCATCAAATAGCGAGCGAGTTGCCCAAAACGGGTCACGATAATATCAAAAGTTGCCTGTTCAGGCAGGTATTCTAGAACCTTACGCTCCATCTCAAAGGATAGAGAGTTTGGAGCAATGTAAAAAACTCGCTTAGCTTCCTTCGCAAATTCTGCTGCGGTATCCGTTAAATACTGCGTCAGAGGATTGCGAATATCTGTATAAACTAATTGCATAGTTTATGCCCTACTTTCCATGAATATACTATGTCTAGTATATCAAAAATGCGTGTACAAAAAAAGGAAAGGCGAACCTTTCCTTTTAATTATTTTACCCGAATAGGAATTAGGAAAAATAATGTAATTAGTCTTCATTACGACGACGTTTGCCTGCAAGAGCAAGAGCTGCTACAAGCATTGCTGCACCCAACACACTTGCTGCTGATGAAGCTTCACCTGTATTTGGCAATTGAGCTTGAGCTGGACTAGCTACTTTTTCAACTACCGCTGGTTTAGCTGGTGTTTCAGGAGTTACAGGTTGTGCTGGAGGAGTTGGTTTCGCTGGCTCCTCTGGCTTAGCTGGTGTGTCTGGTGTAACTGGAACATAGTTGATTGGTGTATCTGTTCCTGGGTTAGATGGTACCGGTGGAGCTTCGTAACCCTTAGTTGGATCTGCTGGATCAACTGGAGTTAACGGTGTTGTTCCATCTGGTCCTACTGGTACATATC
>NZ_JAOTGJ010000034.1:0-18149 GCF_044427225.1 Streptococcus sp. 2022WUSS037
CATGGAATTACAAGCAGCCACCACCATATTTGTAGTCAATATGAAGCGAATTATGACCTTAATAGACCAAAAGGAAGAGTAGAAAAATAGGAATTCTCCCAATCATTCAGGAGAATTCCTATTTTTTATAAGAGTCAGAGTAACTGGAGACTTTTTCAGTGGGCTCGCATTGGCAATGGTCTTTTCAACAGTCTTTTTGGTAATTTTCACACCAATCACTGCGGCTACCTTTTTCACCAAGGGATACCAAGTTGTCTTGGTCAAAGCCTGCATAGCTACTTTTTTACCGATATTAGCTCCGACTGTCTTGGATACTTTATTGAGAAGAACTGCTGAACCACCTGCTCCAAACATGACACCAATGTAGGTAATAATGCGGATTTGAACCTCTTCTGAAATTTCCTTCCCTTCACCAACAAATAATTCATCTTCACCAAAAAGATAAGCGATTTGTTGCGATAAATTCAAGGCAAAACCAAAATACTGAGCTATATCAGCAGTACCTGCCGCCACCGCTGTAAATGGATTCCCCGGTAAACCAGCTGCGAAAGAAATCAAAGATGTTTTCATAGTCATATCATTAATGATTTTTTCAGCTTCCTTACGCAAAGCTTTTGTAGTGAAGACCGCCGTTGGTCCATCCGTAATAATTTTATCTAGATAGGGACTATCTTTAAAACGAGTCTTCAAAAATTCTTCCCGATTGACTTTAACCATAGGAAGTTGACTAGCAGCTGTCATGGTTTGAATAACCACTCCATATAACTGTTCTTGATTGAATTGTTCCATTTTTATCCTCCACCAATTCTCTCTCTATTCCCCCCCCCGACCATATTTGTCAAGGTAAAAAAACAGCATTTCTGCTGTTTCTGACATTTTATAGATAAAGAATAGCTAGGGTAATCAAGCTCATGATGAGACCGACTGACCAGAGGAAAAAGTCAACTTTCCACTCGCTCCATTTTTCAGCTTTTCCGATCAAACCTCCGAGCTCTAAATGGTGATGGAAAGGAGTCATACGGAAGATACGACGACCTTCTCCAAAGCGTTTTTTGGTGTATTTAAAATATGAAACCTGCAACATAACAGAGGACGTTTCAATGACATAGACCAGGCCGATAAGGAGGAGGGTCCATTCCTGACGGAGAGCAATTGAAATAGTTGCCAACATACCACCGAGAGCCAAGCTTCCCACATCCCCCATGAAAATCTTCGCTGGTTTACGGTTATATACAAAGAAACCGAGCAAGCCACCAATCATGGTCACACAAACTAGAAGAATATCAAATTTTTGCTCATTGAAGGCGATGACAGAGTAAGCTAGAAGGCTAATAACAACTGAGATAGAAGCCAGTCCATCAATACCATCTGTCAAATTAACTGCATTTGAAAAACCGACCAGCCAGAACAGAACAAATGGGAAATAGAGAACTCCCAAATGTATCATGTGACCAAATACATTCAATTCTCCGCCACCTGCTCCTCTTACGTGGACAAAGTAGAAGACAATACCTCCTAAAATTTGTAGAGCAAGCTTTTGTTTAGGATTAAGACCTTCATTTATTTTACGGAAAATTTTTAAAAAGTCATCCAAAAATCCTACTACACCATAAAGGGCAAGGATGAAGAGGATGGCAAGGACACCACCCGTCAACAGTTGAAAGGCCGTTGCGAACAATAAGCTGACAAGAATCGCAACAATGAGAAAAACGGTTCCCCCCATTGTTGGTGTGCCTGCCTTAAACTGATGTTGTTTCACATCTTCGTGCATCTGTTGCCCCTCGATGCGTTTGGCTTGATAAAATGTAATAAATCGTGGGATTAAGAGAACGGTTGCTAGAAAAGCGACCAATCCCGACATAAGTGCGAATTGCATGTTAGTCTCCTAAGGTTATTGTTATTTTCTTTGTTTTATTCAAAGCGGTACCGACCTCTACACTTTGGTCGACTACTTTTGAACCCGTTCCTTTATAGGTCACTTCAATACCAGTCCATTCAGCAAATATATCCATATTCTCTTTGGTGATTGCGTATAGGTCTGGCATTTCTTCGAATTTATTTGTCAAGAGTAGAACCTGTTGGTTGGCGATTACGTTGCTTCCTTTTTCGACTGAAACTTTTTTAATTTCAGCACCGTTTCCAAGGATAACTGGTTGAACTAATTGACGGCGAAGTTCCTCAGCCGACTCGCCTGGTGCCTTACCAATGAGGTCTGGCAATTGATACTCTGTCTCATTAGCGACCTGTGCCAATGCTGGTGCAGGTGAATCCAGATTCAAATTGTCTTTCAACAGCATCGCTTCTTTCAATGTAGGACTGACAATGTCACGCCAAGACAGGACATTCAAAACTTCCGGTTGGCGAATGGTCACATACATGATAAATTCAGGATCTTCAGCAGGAATCATGGCTACTACAGAGTTGATGTAGGCACCTTTAATGTACCCTTGACCATCTTCACTGGCAATTTCCGCCGTACCTGATTTAACTGCAATATCATAGCCATCAACTTGAATTGCAGGCCCCTGTAAATCATGTGAGTAGAGTGTACCATAAACAGGATCAGTACCGACATTAATCATATAGCGAAGTGTATCGTCGGCAGCTTGTTCAGAAACTGGATTTCCCACTTCTTCTTTCGAAGAAACTCTAGCTGTATCTGTATTAGGATTATAAAGAGCTGAAATGAATTTAGGCTCTAGCATAATACCGTTATTCGCAATGGCGGTAAAACTACGAAGCATCTGTGCTTGGTTTGCAGAAATCCCCTGACCAAACGATGACATGGCGATAGAAACAATGTTGTCCCCTGGTACCATTCCTGGCGCCTCGTCCCCCATACCAAAACGCGTTGGGTAGCCAAAGCGGAATTTAGCGAGGTAATTTAGCCATTTTTCATCTCCCATCTGTTGTTGCAACAAGGTCATCCCAACGTTACTGGATAGGGAGAAGCCTTGCGCATAATTGAGAGTCACAGCTGAATAACCTGCATTGAGGGTCCAGTCATTGATTTTCGCATCTGCGATAACGTACTCATTATTCGTATAATAAGCATTTGGATCAAAGGTTCCATTATCGATAGCTGACGCTACTGTTAGCACCTTCATTGTTGAACCAGGTTCAAAGGCCTCTTGGTATAAGAGTGACCGCTCTAGCAGTCCTTCTTGTCCCAGACCTTCTTTGGTATCTGAATCATAGCTTGGCCTTTGGGTCGTCGCCAGTATTTCACCCGTCTTGGCTGAAACCAAAGTTGCATTCGCATATCGCCCTTTGGCTTTATCGAAGAAGGTATTCATATTGGTTTCAAGAGAACGTTGCAGATCGGCTGAAATTGTCGTATAGACATCCTGCCCATTTACTGTCTCCGTTTCAACCTTTTCTGTCCCAGGTAGGACACGGCCTTGGCTATCTTTCTCGTAGATAACTTTTCCGTCTTGACCAGCCAGAATATCATTCAGATAATATTCCAAACCACTCACACCCTGTAAACTATGACTACCATCCTTGTTTTCAATCGGATTAGCTAACCCGACAAAAATTGAAGCAAAATTTCCATTCGGATACATCCGTCCTGGACTAGCATTGAAGGCAATCCCTTCAATACCTGCCGCCTTCATCTCTTCTTGGATTGAAGACATCGTACTATAGGAGATGTTCTTGCCTAACGTCCCAAAGTATACCTGCTTCAGTTCAGGTTGATTCAGCTGCTCCATAACATAAGCCGTCTCCATTCCGAGATGCTTTTTAAAGATTTCTGCTACTTTGCTGAACTGAGAAGACTGCACATACAAAACTTTTTTCAGTTCTGACACATATTCTGTGTCAATGATGGCATAGACTGTATAGGTCGTTGAATCTTCTGCAATAGGAATTCCTGTACGGTCGTATATCGTCCCCCGTTTAGCTTGAACGGTAACTTCACGCTGGTGTACCGCATCAGCTCTCTCTGACAAGTCCACCCCAAATTTACTATCAGTGCCGATAATATAGGCAAAGTTGATTAAAAAGAGAAAAAAGACGAAAACCGTCAAAAGAAGTAGGCTCTGTCCTACTCTTCGACGATTTTTTGACGGAACATATCGTTTTTTTAAGACATACCGCAAGAGTTTATTATTTCTTCTGGGCATTATTCGGCTACTCCAATATTGTCATTATTAAAAGTTAATCCAGCTTTTTCAGCAATTTCCATCAAGCGAGCTGAACGTGTCAATTCATTGACAGCTTGCTTTGCATCGTTGATTTCAATCTGTTTTTGGCTAATATCTTGATTGACTTTGGCCATCCCAGATTGAAGTTGCAAAAGCCGCGTTTGCATAAAGATAATTCCTATGGCAAGGGCTAATCCAGATAATACGATGCTTGAATAGAAGGCTTTTTCTACACGTGTGAAGGTTCTAATTTTATCACCGATAACCCGCATAGTGGCTTCTCTACGTTTTTCTTGCAACATAGATTCTTCTCCTACTTATGTACTCTCTTAGCTACACGTAATTTGGCTGAATGGGCCCGGTTATTGGCCGCCAATTCTTCCTGACTTGGCAAAATCGGCTTGCGGTTGACCAACTCCAGTGGCGCCTTTAAATCATCTGGGATAAAAGGCAAGCCTTTGGGCACATCAATGGTGCTAGCTTCCTTAAAGAGTTGTTTGGTCAGACGATCCTCCAAGGAATGGAAGGTAATGACAGAAATCCGTCCATCCATCGCCAGCAAGTCAATAGCCTGCTGGATAGACTCATCCGCCGCGCCCAATTCATCATTAACTTCAATCCGAATGGCCTGGAAAATCTGCTTGGCAGGGTGGCCCTTCTTCTTGAGTTCCTTGGCTGGCTTAGCATACTTAATCAGTTCTGCCAACTCAGTTGTCGTTTCAATAGGTTTGATAGCACGTGCCTGTTCGATTTTACGAGCAATCTGCTTGGAAAATTTATCCTCACCGTATTTAAAGAAAATCCGTACCAAATCATGGTAGTCATAGTTGTTGACCACATCATAGGCAGTCAACTGACCATCTCGGTTCATTCGCATATCAAGCGGGGCATCCTGTTTGTAAGAAAAGCCACGCTCCCGCTCATCCAACTGCGGACTAGACACACCTAAATCGTAACAAATCCCATCAATCTCTGTCACCCCAAGCTCTGCCAAGCGAGTCTTGAGATTGCGAAAATTGTCCTTGATGAAGGTTACTTGCCCCTTTTCAATGTAGGTTGCCAAGCGAATGTGGGCATGGTCAATAGCCGTCTGATCCTGATCAAAGGCGTAGAGATGCCCCCCATCCGTCAGCTGACTGAGCAGGTATTCGCTATGACCTGCTCCACCCAAGGTGGCATCTACATAAATTCCATTTGGTTTGATGTCTAACATGTCTACTGTTTCATGCAAAAGAACAGTAGTGTGATTAAATTCCTTGCTCATATCTTATCTATTGTACCACAAAATAAATCAAAAAGATGTTGCAAACTTTTTACAAAAAATATGTCAAATATAGTTGACAAGATTTCTTGATTGGTATATACTAACATTACAGAAAAGTGTCGGATATAATTGACATCAACAGGGAGGGTTCCCACATTTTTTTACAGTTGTATGTCAGATATAATTGACAATCATTTAAAAGGATAGCCAACCTATCCTCTCATTTTTAGTCAAATGTGTCAGATATAGTTGACATAGAAAGGAGGGCACATGAACCGTGTCAAAGATTATCGCCTACTACTAGGAATTTCCCAGCTGGATTTGGCCAAGGCCATCGGCGTATCCAGGCAGACCATCAACATGATTGAAAACAACAAGTACAATCCCTCGCTAGACCTCTGTATTAACCTAGCCAAAGCTTTACAGACCGATCTCAATAGCCTCTTTTGGAATGAATAAGGAGTTTATCATGAAAGATACATTTGCAAAAATTCTCGATCAAGCAACCAAGGATTTTTATTCTATCAGCGGACCCATGGATGAAATGCGACAGCAAGAAAGCTATCGTTTCAGCAACACCATCCTTATGCTCGTTTTTCCTATCCTCGTGATTGGGAATACTATCGCCCTTCTGATTGCCTTACGACAACCTGAAAAAGTTGGTTTTCTGCTCCCCCTAACCAATATACTAATCGTCGGTTTCACTCAAGCCTTAGCCTCTCACATTGCCTTGAAAAAAGGCATTAGTCTAAGTTATGAGGATGAGATTGATGTCGCCAAGCTCAATAAAGCTCTTCTTAAAAATAGTCGTGCCATATTTTTAGGAGCTTTTATGGCGACTATGACTAGCTCTGCTTTTTATAAGGAGTGGTCTATATTTCTTGAAGAACTAACAGACCCAACCCTACTTTTCAGTCGCTTCATCATAGCAGTGGCTATTGCTACCATAGACTATCTCTACCACAAGAAACAACTTCAAAAGAAAATACTGGCAAGCAAATAAGAAGGAGAAGTATCATGAAAAAGAACACGCGCAAAGCTCTTATCTCTACCCTTATTTTTATCCCGCTCTTTGTCCTCTTTCAGCTTTGGGGCAATAGCGGAGCGGACATTTTGCACATTATCAGCCAAGCGAAATTCTGGGTGCAACTGCTGATTGCTGGAACAGTCTACTTTCTTGGACTAGCTTACCTGCCACTCATTTTCCGTCGTAAGTAAATAGGAGCATCGTATGAAAAAGGAAACCTTTCAAGATAAATTGATCAAACGATTTTACGGTATCGCTGGTCCCCTAGATGAATACCGCAAACAAGAAGCCTTCCGACTAGGCAATACCTGCTTTATCCTGCTCTTTTGGGGAACTCTAGCTCTTACCCTATTGGCACTTGCCCTATCCAAACGCTTCCCAGAAGTCGTTGCCTATGGCTATCCCGTTTCTCTGCTCCTAAGCTATCTAGCAACCAGTAGCTACATCATGTATAAACTTCGCCATAGCCAACTGGACAGTTTAGATGTAGAAGAACTGACTAGCAAGGAACAGAAACAACTCAAGGGTGCAAGTTTCAAATTCGCTCTCTATTTTACTACCGTTATGTACATTTGGGATGTTGTTTTTGGTGCCTGGATGGAGGGGCTCAACCCTCTCGACCACCTATTTGACCTCCGAAAAGTCCTGGCTGCCTGTCTAGGTGGTGTTTTCACGGGCATTCCTATCGAAATCATGCTTCGCAAACGCATGAAAAAGGCAGAACAACTACCTGTCAGCTCTGCTATTTCCAAAGAAGAACCCAAGTGGCTCCAAAATATGATACGGCACTTCTATGGTATCCGTGGTCCTTTAGACGAGTACCGACGGACCAGGGCAGACGCTATTGGCGGTCATGCTTTCATCTATCACTTCTACTTCCTTGCTCTTGGAAATGCTGTCGCCTACTTCCTAGCTATCCGCTATCCTGTGGAGGTTGCCACCTATTATCCAATGACAATTGCTCTCTTTAGCTTTATCTTGCTAGGTGTCGTCAATATGCAGACCCTCCATGTTGACTTGCCCCAGTATGACTTGGATGAGCTTAGCCCTGAGGAAAGACAAGGTCGGCCCCTTAACTCACTTCTTTGGGGACTGGGAGTTGCCCTGCTTTCGACAGTTTTTGCTGGAGTGGCAGACCTCTTTAGCCTCAATCTTCCCCTAATGGCCTCAATCTTGCACACAAAATCCCTCCTCTTCGGTGGCACGATGGGTATCTTTGCTAGCATTGCCCTGTCTGCCTTTGCCTATCTGCATAAACTGGAAGCGGAAACTACTAAGAAAAAATAAGGAGCTGCCCATGAATAAACCTTTCACTCCCAAACAAACCTGTAAATTTTTTGTTCTATTTTATGGTTTATTTTCTGCCCTCTTCATCTACTCTTATATCGTCAATGAGCCGATTAGCGGTTCCTTCTTGCTCATGCTACCGACCATTCAGATGATCAAATCCTATAAAACAGCCGAAGAAAAACGCTACTTTATCATCCAAGCCATCTTTGCCCTGTTTGCCATGACCTTGACCTACGGCATAGGCATTTGGTTAGGACATGTCAAACCACTTGCCCTCATCCTTCCTGCTGGATTTGCCATCGCTATTCTTTATCGGATTTTTTTCAAAAAGGGGGGAAAATAAATGAACAACTTCAACACAAAATTGGCCCTCTCCTTGTTTGTTCTCGCCTATGCGACCATTTGTGGCTTGTTTATCCACAGTTTTCTGACTGGGGACACCCCACCAATCTTTATCTTACTGTTCACTATTCTTCCAATTTTAAATAGTGACTGGCAAACTACCAGCCCAGAAGCAAATGCTGTCCAAAAAGCTATCTATCTTTATCGTAAACCACTGCTCTGGTTTCTCTTTGCAGGTTTTGCCCTAACTTTCTCCATTGGATTTTTCACTGGGAAAATCCAGCCACTGCAAGCTGGATTCTGGGGAATGTTAGCCATCCTACTCTTTGTTGGACAATTAAAAAAGTAATCCACATTCAAGATTTTACAAAGCAAATTTTTTTCTATACAATAGACTGTATATGACAATCAAATCTATTCTCAAACAACTCAAATTATTTGATTATATCTTAATCGGATTCACACTCATCTTATCCTTTCTTCCAGCAATTTTTACCTATGCACATCTGACAACAGATACAAATGAGAGAAAAACGATTGCCTATGTCCGCATCAATGGTGAGGTGGTCGACCAATTTGAATTAGCAAAGGACACACCACATCAAGAAAAGACCTACTATCCCAATGAAGGGCAATACAACATCATTGAAGTTGATGGCGAACGCATTCGGGTCAAGGAAGACAATAGCCCAGACCAAATTGCCGTTATGACCAGCTGGATTAGTCAGCCGGGCGAATTATCCGTTTGCCTACCACATAACCTGTTGATTGAAATCAAATCCGTCGGCGGAGAAAGCACTGATGAAGAAGAACTCATTTTACCACTATAACAAAGAAGACACAGCCTGATGAACGACTGTGTCTTTCCTTTTTAGAAAATAAGGGCTAAAGCAAGTATCACCACATATAGCAGTGCAAAGAGTACAAAACTCTTTACTGCCTCGATAAAGGTTTCCCGTTTGACTTGCTTTTTCAAAAATGTTTCTAGACTCTTATAAGCAGGCCAAACTCCGATTAAACCGGCCAGTGCCCAAATTGGTAAGAATCCAGTCAAACAGTAGATTATCCACAGCAACCATGGTAAACTGGCCAAGACAAAATACAATTTAAGAGCATTTTTCTTGCCAATATAGTAAACCAGAGTATAACGATGGTTGCGAATATCTTCCTCTAAATCACAGGTATTGTTGGCCAACATGATATTGGCAATCAAGGTTACCAGAGGAATGGACATGAAAATAATTTCTATTATTTTTGTCCAAGAAAATTGCAAGGTCATCCACTGGCCGCTCACTTGGCTGGTCAGTAGCAAATCTGGTTGCTGAATAAATACAGCAAGAAAGAAGATGCCAAATCCCATGGTTACACCAGAGAAAACTTCACCAAGAGGCATTCTCGAAAGCGGAATAGGGCCAAAGGTATAGAAGATTCCAATGAGGAAACAGAGAGCTCCCATCGGTAGTAGGAGCCAACTGGTCCGCCATACAAGGAGTAATGAAACCAGTAGAGAAAAAATAAGTAAAGCAAAGACGATTCGAAGCATCTGCCGAAAATCTAGAGAGAATTTTCCAATCACATTGCTTTCCTGACGATAGGTTTCATCCTTGGCCTTGTGGTAGTCCATGCTATTGTTGATGGCAGTTGTACACATGTCAAAGCTAAGGACGGCGAGAACGAACAAAAGTGTATTGAGCCAATTGAATGCTTGATAGCGATACAGACTCCATAAAATCCCCAGGGTCATCGGAAAAACACTGGCTACCTTGGTCTTCAGTTCAACAAATTCTAGAAATACCGACAGACTGAGCCCTTTAGTTGATTTATTCATTGACAAGATGATACTCCTCATTCGTTAATTCAAAGCTTTCTTTCAAACCATCACTCAGATGAACGCCCTGCTCCTTATCGATGAAAACAGCTTCTACACCATCAATCTGATTGATAAAGTCAAGACCTTTTTCCACACCTAGTAAGAAGAGAGTTGTGGATAAGGCATCTCCTTGGATAGATGTTTTGGAAAAGACTGTCACACCTGAAATATCGTTTTCCACAGGATAGCCAGTTTTGGGATCAAGAATATGGTGATATTTGACACCGTCCACCTCTAAGTAGCGCTCATAAATACCTGAGGTAACAACCGAATCATGTGTCCCTGGCACAGAACCAACCGTTGCTCCACGCACTTGGTCTGGGTCTTGAACTCCCACATTCCAACCATTTTGCGTCGCAGGCGAATCCCCCATTACCACTACATTCCCGCCTAGATTAATGATGGCTGTCGTTATCCCTTTGCTGGCAAACAATTCTCTAACCTTATCTGCAATGTAACCTTTGGAAATAGCTCCTAATTCTAAGGTCATTCCTTCTTTGATAAAGACAGTCTTCTTCTCCTTATCTAAAGCAATGTCTTTATAATTGATAAATGGCAGAGCAGCTTTGATTTCTTCATCACTCGGCTTACGTGCATCCTCATCACCAATTTTCCACAGATTGCTCACAGCTCCAATGGAAATGTCAAATAGCCCCTGACTTTCTTTACTCATGTCAATAGCTGTTTCAATCACTTCAAAGGTACGTTCATCAACCTTGACAGCTTCTTTTCCTGCTGCCTGATTGATACGGTAGACATCTGCCCCTTCCAAGTTTGTGGACAACAAACTTTCCATCTCCTTGATATAGGAAATAGCTTCATCCATCGCTTCTTCCTGATTTTCATGATAAATACTCAACTGCACTACTGTGTGAAGTAAGCTTTCACTACGAGTCAACGGAGTTTTCACAACAGATAAACTTTCGTTTTGTTTACCACCACAGGCAACAAGCAAAACCATCAGTAGGCCCACGAACAATAGACTTGCAATTTTTTTCACTGATTTTACCTTCCCCCAAAAATAAGAAGACACAGTAGCCAAACAAGTGCGACTGTGTCTTTTCTGTATAGACTTGATTAGTCAAGTTTTACAGTTTCTGTTTTTCCTTCAGCAGCTGCTGCAAGAAGGGCTTCTGTACTCTTCTTGAAGTCTTCAGAAGTCTGAGTTGCACCTGATACAACTTCAACAGCTGAGAGGTCTTGTTTCTCAACCAAAGCTGCATTGAGTTGTTCGATTGCTTCACCAGCAGAAACTCCTGCTTTGTCCTTCATGTTTTTGTTGTATTCTTCGTTCGTAGACTTCAAGCTACCATCCTCCGCTTCGTAATCAAACTTAGACTCGCTAATTTTACCATCTTTAACTGTCAAAGTGTGAACGATTTTATAGCCGTAATCGTCCTTACCTGACTCAGCTTTGTAAGTACCATCTTTCAAGGTAGCCGTTGCTGCAGAAGAAGACGACGTTGAAGCCGATTCTTGTTTAGAACCGCAAGCAGCAAGTGCAAAGACCGCACCTAGAACGACCAAACTTTTCAAGACAACTTTAGTTGTTTTCATAACAATACTCCTTTTGTAAAGTAAATAGTTTTATATTTATAATGATATACCGAATAAACTAAAATGTCTAGTTATTTTTTAAAAATAATGACTAAAAACTATTGCCACCAAATTTTGCATAGATGCAGTCGATAACTGTGGTATTCTATCTGCAAAACTCATCATTTTTTCCAAATAGCTAACAATCAGTTTCTCTGTTTTGACAATAGCATGTGTTGCAAATAGCTTATCTATAATCACATCTAATCCCTCTTGACTAGGGGTTTGAATGTAGTTCTGTAAGTGCTGACGAATAGAACGATCCTCACTCATCGCAAACAAAAGTGGTGCTGTGTAAATTCCATTTTGAATATCTTGCAATCTGGGCTTACCCGACTTTTCAACATCTAAGCGGTAGTCAATCAAATCATCTCGGATTTGAAAAGCCATACCCAGAGCTTGACCAGCACGAAAGGCTAAATGACTGTCCTTCTTAAATTGCCCTGGGATAAAGCTGCCCAGCTGACATGCTAAACCGAATAAAAAGGCTGTTTTCCCTTGAATTTGCTTGAGATAGGCTTTCATCGTCATTTGGGTATCAAATTGATTGACCAACTGAGACAACTCTCCACGAAGAATAATTTCTAGGAGCTTATCGTTGCCCAAATCCAAGTCATTCTCCGTCAACTCCTGCAATCGAAGTCCTTTCCCAAGCAAGCGTCCTGAGTAAGCCAGAAGATAGTCTCCCGTATAAATAGCGATTCGGTTTGAAAATTGTTGATGAGCCGCCGTGACTCCCCGCCGTTTATCCGCGCCATCAATCACATCGTCATGAATAAGAGTCGCCAGATGCAGAACTTCTAAATGGGCAGCAAAATATAGCTTTGAACGGCTAATCTTTCCTTCCGTCATTTGTGCAAAGAGCAGACAGAGGCCGGCACGCAGGTATTTCCCTGGCGCCTCTACATATTCAACAATCTTCGCTGTAACTGCTGGATGCAGGACCATCATCTCAGATAAGATGATGGATTTTACCTCTTCAAGTCCCCTCTCAATCTCAGGATAGGTATTCCAAATTTGATGTACCACTAACTTTCTATATTTCCTTTATTTTTTATCCTTGATACGGTAAATATGCTTCGGCTTTCCATAAATCTTCTTGTCTAGGAAACGACCCAACCATGGCATGATCCAGTAGTCTAGACCGAAGGCTCTACCCGCACCGTTCATAAGAGAAATAGCTGCTGGGATGAACCAAATATTTACCCAGTAGAACATGCCTGACAGGCTGAACATAACTACCAAAGCAACGGTTGCAGCAGATACAATCCATACAAAGGCACCAGCAATCAAAGCCAGACCAATACCGATTTCTGCTACTGTCATAAATTTTTGCATAAAGAGTGCTACTTCTTGGTTTGGCATCATAAATTCCATGATAGTAGCAAACCAATCAGGCATTTTGTCCAAAACAGCCATCGGTGCTTCACCATAGGCATAGCTCAAACCAAAAATTGGTTCAGCAGCTTCTGCCGCAGCAGTTGCCGCTTGTGAGGCACTTGAAACCGCCTCAGCAGCAGATGCACCAGATACTGGATCAGCTAACCAAGGGAATGGGAAGACAACTTGATCCCCAAACCATGATGTTGTTCCAAATAAACCAAAGGCTTTCTTGATACCTTCGTAAAGCCATACAGAACCATAGAGAACACGCATTGGAACAGACCAGAGAAGATTGCCTTTTCCAGAAGTATGACCTCCAAAGATATTTCGCTTATTCTTAATATCGAAGAATTCATGGCGAACATAGGAGCCCATATAGAAGAAACTGCGAATGGTAAAGAAATAAAGCAAGTTGACCATGTGTTTGACAGCCATGGCCAAAAAACCAGACATATGGTATTTTTCCATCAAGAAGGCAACACCATAACGCGAACCGATAGAGACCATGAAGCCATCGTATTTGCCTTTGTAGCGATGTTTTTCGCCACCATTGATGGCTGCAATAATATTGCTTGCTGCAGTATGACCTGTTTGCTCAGCCGCTTGTACAATCTGTGGAGTTGGTTTTCCTTCTGATTCTTCAAAGTAAACCAAGTCACCAGCTACATAGACATTTTCCTTGCCTTTCGCTTCCATGAACTCATTGGCTACCAAACGACCTGCACGCGCTTTTTCAATACCAAATTCACTTGCATCAGAATTAGCTTGGACACCTGCCGTCCAAATTGACGTGTAGGTAGGAATTTGACGACCCGATGATAGTGTCAAGCTATCTTCTTGAACACTTGCTACGCCATCACCAAGCACCAACTCCACACCTTTTTTCTCAAGGTATTTACGAGCCTTGACTTGCTCTTTTTCAGTAACCATAGCCAAGATGTTTGGCGTTGCTTCAACAACCTTAAGTGAGAATTCTTTCGGATCCAACTTGAACTCACGCGCCAAAATTGGTACCCAATCAATCAACTCACCAATCATCTCAATACCTGTGAAACCAGCACCGATAACAGTAAAGGTCAGAAGGGCACGACGTTTGGCCTCATCGTGCTCACGCATGGCACGATAGCAGGCATCAACCATGTGATCATGCAAACGTTCTGCTGCTTCGATAGACCAAAGTGTAAAACCGTGTTCTTTGACACCTTTGACACCAAAGTCATTAGCTTCACCTCCCATTGCAAGGAGCAGGTAATCAAAATCCAGAGTTTGGTGTTCCGCAACTACTTGTTTCTTATCGTAGTCAATCTCAACAACCTTGTCTGTTACCAATTGAACCTTTGGATATTTTTTGAAGATACGTTGAAGGTCATACTTGATTGCATTGGCTTCTACACGCCCAGCCGCAACTTCATGCAACTCTGTCATATAGGTATGGAAAGAGTTCTTATCAATCAAGGTAACTGTTACATCTTGATCCTTTTTAAAGGTTTTTCCTAGCAATCGAGCTGCTGCAATCCCCGCATAACCAGCACCGACAATCACAATATTTTTCGTCACAATGTTTCCTCCTTGTGAAAACCAAAACAAATTACATGTTTCCATTATAACGTATTCCAAGATAGTTGACAAGCTAATTTCAATAATTAGTAATATACAACAAACAAAACTTGCCAGAGTGAATAAAAACAAGTATGATAGTAAAATAGATAATCGACTTATGATAGTAAAATAGATAATCGACTTATGATAGTAAAATAGATAATCGACTTATGATAGTAAAATAGATAATCGACTTATGATAGTAAAATAGATAATCGACTAGAAAGAGTTTTTTCTCTACACCCATGAATTCTAAACGTCAAACACTTAACTTTATTACGATGCTGGCAGCTCAGGCAGTTGTCATTTCTTTGATTGAACGACTCATCACCCCCCCATTTGCTTTTGCTCCAGGTGCCAAGCTAGGACTGGGAAATTTGATTAGCTTAATTGCTATTTTTACCCTCCCTACAAAGGATAGCCTAAAGGTTGTCGCACTACGCTTGCTCATCTCAACCTTTCTGGGAGGCACCTTTTCAACCTTCCTCTATGGCTTTGCCGGAACTACTTTGAGTTATGTCGGAATGCTCTCTGCCAAGCAGCTCGGTCCAAACCGTGTCAGTCCTATTGGAATTTCTATTCTGGGCGGGATGTTGCACAACCTTGGTCAGCTTCTTGTTTTTGCTACCATTGCCCGTTCTTTCTATGTCCTCAACTACCTGCCAATCCTCGCTTTTACAGGAATTTTATCAGGCTTATTGGTCGGACTGGCTGCTACCTACCTCCTCCAAAAGGTCGGACCTTTACATCACTATCATCAACAAGTCTTAGCAGAATGGAAATAAATCTCCCTAGGTCAACTAAGGAGATTCTTTTTCTGGTCCGCACCACTTTTTCATTGCCCATAATAATTTCCCCATAACCCCGTTGTCACAAATAAAATGAGCCACCTGAGCTACCTCATGTAAACACCACTAATAAAATCTATGGTAATTAAAAATAATGAAGCTTTCAAGAAGAGAAAAAATCAGGTTCTTTACGTGTTTTAGTCGTACATTTTCTTTCTTTTGTGCTACAATATCTTCATCTTTTATTTTTTGAGCAAAGGTAGAATTATGTCACCATTTAGGATCAAACTTTCTCCCAGTCAGCGAATCATTATCAGTTTCTTATTCGTGATTCTGACTGGATCAATTTTACTAAGTCTTCCCATCTCACAAATTAGCACCTCTACAGCAAGTTATTGGGATCATCTCTTCACATCTGTCTCCATGGTTTGTGTAACAGGGCTATTTACCAAAGCCGTTGCTGAAACCTATTCTACTTTTGGACAGATTATCTGTATGATGCTAATCCAAATTGGTGGTTTGAGCTTGATAGGATTCATCGGTCTCTTCGCTTTACGCGGTGGTCGTAAAATGAATTTCATCAATATGGCAACCTTACAAGAGGCTCTAAACCGATCTGACACAAAATATTTTCGTAGCTTCCTCAAATCAGCTTTTGGTTTTACCTTGGCGGTCGAAGCCTTTGGAGCCCTCTTACTTTCCTTCCATTTTGTACCTGAATTTGGATGGGCGAGAGGTTTATTCACCTCGATTTTCGTAGCTATATCAGCCTTTTGTAATGCTGGTTTTGATAATTTTGGTGCAACTAGCATCATGCGCTATGTGGATAATCCTCTGATCAACCTAACATTAGCCAGTCTCATTATTATGGGAGGTCTTGGATTCTCGGTTTGGTTTGACCTTCAAACACAAATCGGGCAAAAACGTAGCCTACGAAAACTAGGGTTCCATACAAAGATTGTTCTAGGCCTAACAGCCATTATACTAACCCTCGGAACTCTGACAACCTTACTCACCGAATGGAACAACCCTTCTACTATCGGGCAACTATCATTTGGCCATAAATTATTAGCCAGCTTTTTCCAGACGGTCACCATGCGAACCGCTGGTTTTGCCAGTATCGACTACACGAAGGCTGAACCGATCACCCTCTTGCTCTATATCTTTCAGATGATGCTTGGCGGAGCCCCAGGTGGAACAGCCGGCGGTATTAAAATAACCGCCTTCCTAACCTTAGTGCTCTATGCTCGTAGCGAGATTCTCGGTCTCCCTCATACCAACTTTATGGGACGAACCATCGATAACCTCAGCATCCGCAAAGCTTTTGCGACATTCTCAGTCTTCCTTCTCATGTTCATCATCGGGCTCTTCGCACTTGCCCTAACAGATGACCGACAACCACTTCTATTTTTAATGTTTGAGGTCATGTCAGCACTAGCCACTGTAGGTGTTACAGCCAATCTGACTCCAAGTCTAACCATGGCCGGTCAAGCAGTCATTATGGCACTCATGTTCTTCGGCCGTATCGGTCCACTTTCTATTCTCGCAAGCCTTTCTGTTCGAAAATTATCTAAAACCGAAAGTCTTCAATACGCAAAATCATCTATGCTTGTCTAAAAGGAGAAATCATGCCAAACTATACTATCGGAATTCTCGGTCTGGGAGTTTTTGGTACCACCATTGCAAAAACATTACACAATTACGATTGCAATATCATTGCTATTGATAATCATGAGCAACGTATCAATCATCTAGAACCTGTTCTCACGCGCGGTATTGTCGGAGACATCACCGATCGCTCGCTCTTACGCGCAGCAGGAATCGGTAACTGCGATGCTGTTGTTGTAGCTACTGGCGAAAACTTGGAATCCAGTGTTCTTGCTGTTATGCATAGCAAGGTCCTAGGTGTTCCTATGGTCATTGCCAAAGTCAAAGGAACAACTGCGAAAGAAGTCCTTCTTCGTGTTGGTGCCGACAAGGTTATTTCTCCCGAACGCGAAACTGGTATTTCCCTAGCAAAACAATTACTCCACCGCGACACAACCAGCCTCTTTGAGCTCGAAGGCAATGCTTCCATTGTCGAGTTCCACCCGCCAGTAAAATGGATTGGCAAAACACTCGGCGAATTAAAACTCCGCCAACATTATAAACTCAATATCATCGGTTACCGAAGTGGCGAAAATCAGGAATTAAACATCCAACTGACTCCTGACTATGTCTTCAAATCTGACGAACTCATCTTAGCAGTAACAGACCATAATACTGTCGATCATTTTGAAGAGCTGACAAATTAAATAACAAATTTACGCCCTATACTCCGTTCTCAGGAGAAATATTTTATCCCTAGAAAGCCTACTAGACTATCATTTATCTAGTGGGCTTATCATCTGCCAAAAGGAGACGTTATGAATGATTTAACCAAAGGAAAACCGATTGCGGTCATCTTACAATTCGCTATCCCCTTGTTGATTGGATCTTTTTTTCAACTGGCCTATAATTTTGCTGATTCCATGATTGTGGGGCATACTTTGGGAAAGGATGCCTTTGCAAGTGTCGGTTCGACAGCCAGCCTGATTTTTTTAATCATCGGTTTTGCCCAAGGTGTTACCAATGGATTAACCATTATTTCTGCCCAACGCTTTGGAGCTGGCGACTTAGAGGGGCTTAAAAAATCTTTTGTCCACGGACTCTTCTACGCTTCCCTCATCAGCCTTTTACTATAGTCAATTGAAACAAGAGTAGGACAAAAGTGCCTCAAGAAAAGTATTGCAATTTGGTAATACTTTTCGGAGGTGTTTTTTGATGTGAGCCCAGATTTTCTCGATGGGATTGTACTCAGGTG